>JAHDIP010000058.1 GCA_020630735.1 Saprospiraceae bacterium
CGGATTGTCAAACGTTCAAAGTACCTAAAAATCAAACGATAGCTACTAACGATGACCCTTAAACCGAATACCGGTAGGTATAGCTTTCTTGGTACACCTGTACTGGGAAAGCTATTTTTTTATGAAGAATTTTTAAAGTTGTTATAATTACAATAAATTAAAAATATTTTATATATTTAAATATTAATTCAATTATCATAAAAAAATCATGAAACAACCAAAAACCGAGTCATCTAAAAGAGATTTTAGAGTTGAAGCTACTGCTTATTTCAATCAACTAAAAAAAATGACAAGTCGCAGTACCCGTAAGATCATCATTACTGATGAAAATATGGGAATCTAAAATTGTGACCTAAAAATTAAAGTCCTAATTCTTTTTTAGAATTAGGGCTTTTAATTTTGTCTAAGACAGTTTATCTATTAGCCATTCTTTGTCAAAGATATCTTTAGTATTTTGAACCTTAACTAATAATGCTAAGCGTTTAGATTTATCATATCGACTATCATCAAGATCTTTAAAGACATCTAAAAAATTATCGAAAAAAACGTATTTAGGCGGTTTCACTTCTCCATGTTTTTTCGTAAAATCTTCTTCCAGTTTTTCCTCATAATCTTCTACATATTTCTCCATATATACTTCCCTATTTTCTTCTATGAAAGCTTTTCTAGCTTTTTTTATAAAAGCTTTTCTATGAGTGTTTATATAATTTTTAGTGTTTCTAATATCACATTCATCTTTAAGTTCATATTCAGCTTGCAATATTAATATTCTCATGCGAGTGTTCAGGTTAAAATTCTTACGCGGTTGCGGATCTAATTTACTCAGTACTTCTTTGTATTTCTTCTCATGGTAAAAAATACGAGCATAACTATAATTGATAAGATAATTACTGTCTTCATTATACTCAATACGACTTTTATACTCATTGACAAAGTACTCTGCCCAGTTGAGTTCATTCAATTTTAGGGATAAACTTACAATATTACCAAAGGTAGAAAATCTAATAAATCCATCCTCTAAAACATGCCCTTCATCCAAACCTAAACGATACCAATCAAATAATTCTCGTTGATACTTTCCACTCTTCGTTTGGTCATTATTTGATTTTTTTATGCAGAAATTTAACATTGAGGTAAAGACCCCTTTTTTTTCATAGGGATAAAAATTTTCTTGTGCATAGGGATATAATTCTTTTAAGTTTAAATAATTTTCTTCAGCCAATGCTAGCATAATTGCCAGATCACCACCACACTCATGCATATAATAATAGATCTTGTACAGATTGTAATATATAGCTACAGCCTGTTCTCTTAAATACTTTTCATCTTTCTCCAAAAATACAATCAATTCACTAAGCAATCCTTTGTCTATTTGACTATACATAATAGCTTTATGAGACAAAATATGACAAGCTAATTTTAATTTATTCGCAAAATAATAAGCATCAAATTTATTCACCATTTCTTGAACATTTACTTTATCGTAAATTTCTTTTACTTTTAAAAAGGATATTTGGTCATATGATATACTATATTCTTTGTGTAAGTAATCTGCATTTCTACAAGGAGTATTCTCTAAAGCTTTTTGAGCATCATTAATCATTTTTTGATACTCTGTTTTCATCTTCAATTCTTTATATGCTTTAGCAGTATTCATTTTAAGTAGATATTCATTTTTTTCAATTTGTTTATAGGCTAGATACTTTTCACCTAAGCGATATAATCGACTAATCGTCATATCAATTTTTCTACTATCATATTGTTCATTAGGGTATAATAAAGCAAAGACTGTTTCATTATCGTAATTCGGATTTTTCTTTTTCCTTTCATTTATCATAAAATTCAACAGTGTTATAACATCTTTTCTACGATTCATAAAAGGAGAATTTAGAAAGGCTTCCCAATTATTCAATTCTCTAGCACTAAGGGTAGAAAATAACTTATATAGCTTTGTTTTCTTCATAGCAATAGAATAAAATTAAAAAAATTAATGATATAACACTTTTTATATTTGCACAAAATAAACAATAAAACATTAATAATCAACATTTTAAATGAAATAAAAACTAAACAACAGCTATGATTATCGTTTCCGAAAGTGAAGTAAAAGTAGTTATTTGCAGTAAACGAACAATGAAAAACAACAAATATGAGAACTTTTTTATTAAAATCAATCATTGTATACTTTGCTCTTTTACTTTGCTTAAGTAAAGCATACGCCTCCACTCAAGACAACAATTCAATCAATTGCATAACAAATGATTCTCTTGAGTTAATAAATTTATACCAACTAACAGATGGTGCTAATTGGATCACTCCATGGGATACGACTAGCTACATTGCTAATTGGCATGGAATCACACTAAGCACCGATGGATGTTCTGTAATAAAAATCAATTTGAGTGATAATGGTTTAACTGGAACAGTTCCTAATCTTCTTATTCCTACGTTAGTAGAACTCGACTTATCTGCCAATGATTTATCTGGACATATACCGAACTTTGAACAACTAGGAAGCCTCTCAACTCTTAACTTATCTATAAACAGCTTAAGTGATAGCATTCCAAATTTTGAGCAGTTGCCCAATTTAAGTATTTTGGATTTAAGCTACAATCAACTATCTTCAACTATACCTAGCTTTGAGCAACTAACGAGTTTGTATAAACTAGATTTGTCTGCAAACGACTTATCTGGAACGATACCGAATTTTATTCAAAGCAGTCTAGGTTTTATATTTTTATCCGAAAATAATCTAGAAGGAGCAATACCGATTTTCGATCAGCTTAATCATTTAACTCGGTTAGACTTAAGTAATAATGGTACACTCTCTGGAAGCATTCCTAGTTTTGAATATTCTCCTTTTTTACTTTCTTTAAATTTATCGGGCAATTCTCTTACAGGAAGTATTCCCAATTTTGAAACGACATCAAACTTAGGTATACTTGACTTATCTCGAAATAATTTAACAGGTAGCATTCCTAACTTTGAGAATCTGATTAACTTATCTTATTTATATCTATACGAAAACAATCTTTCGTCTACAATACCAACCTTTGACCAACTTGTCAATTTAAATGTATTAGATTTATCTGCGAATAATTTAGAAGGAGCGATTTCAGACTTTGCTCAACTCACAAGTTTATATACTTTAGATTTATCCGAAAATAATTTGGATGGAACTATTCCAAATTTTACAAACCTAAGTGACATTGGTTATCTAGATTTATCCGAAAACTTTTTAGTTGGTTCATTGCCTGAACTATCTCATATCACGTATTTAGGCTATCTTAATTTATCAAACAATCTTCTTGAAGGTTGTTTCCCCGAATATTTATGTGCATTAGAATTTTTATACTATACCAATTTCAATAATAACCCTGCGCTTCCTGATAGTGGCTCTGATTCAGCATTTGACAACTTCTGTTTAAATGATCTTTACCAATATGGTTTACCATGCGACGACGGCGACCCAACAACTATTGGTGAAGTTATTCTCAAAAACTGTAATTGTGCAGAACCTTCTTTTTCCATTTCAGGAAACGTAGCAATTGATGAAAATGACAACTGCGTAAATGATGTAGATGAATATACTTTAAAAAGATGGATTGTTCAATTCATCGGAACCGATTCATACTATGCACATACCGACTCTTTGGGTAATTATAGTGTTGGAGTTGATACAGGCAGCTACGTTGTAAACGTAATTCCTCCTAATATTTATTGGTCCTCTTGTATTATTGATACATTGGTTAGCCATCAAAACAATAATGATTCTACTGTTATTAATTTTCCAATAAGCAGAGATATATTATGCCCCTTGGTTCAAGTAGAAATTGGTACTCCGCTTTTAAGAAATTGTACTTCTAATATTTATACTGTAAACTATTGCAATCAAGGTACAATCGCAGAAGAAAATACTTTGATTGAAATAAGTCTTGATACCACTTTAATAGTAGATTCAACTACTATCCAATGGAGTAGTGCCAACAATAATCTAGGTGTCAACAATTATACTTTCGACATTGGTCATTTAGGTATTAATGAATGTAGTAATTTTCAATTATTTACTACGCTTTCATGTGAATCTGAAACAGGCGAACAACATTGTGTTGAAGCACATGTTAATCCAGATACTACTTGCTTATCAAATGGTCTACTATGGGACGGTTCTGATATCCGCTTAGAAGCTACTTGTATTGGAGACTCTATTCACTTTATAATTCGAAACGTGGGAGCCCCCATGAGTGATTCATTAACTGCAATTATTGTTGATGAAGAGCAAATGCTTCAATATAGTCATCTTATCATCGTAGAAGACGAATTAATGTTTAGGTTTAAACTAGATCAAGATGAAGAAAAAATAAAAGCTATACTAGCAGAAGAAAACAAGACATACAGGTTAGCCATAACAGAAATTCCAGGACATCCATTATATAGCCAACCTGCTGTTTCTATTCAAGGTTGTCCTGACGAAGCGGGGATTCCTCATATCCAAATCGTCAATAATTATTCTCCAAGCGATAGTAATCCGTTTGAAGATTCAGACTGTCAAACGAGTGTTAGTAACGATAGTTTTAATCTTGTAGGAAATGAATTAAGAGTTGGTAGTTCGTCAAACATCAATTCAATCAAACCAATTGCTATTACCGAAGAAACTAGAATTAATTTCCATCTTCCGTTTCTAAATACAGGAAAAACTAATGCTAATTCACTTATCATAGTTGATACCCTTTCTTCCTATCTTGATATTAGCACATTCAAATCAGGTCTAAGTAGCCACGAATACACTTGGAATATTGAAGCTAATAATATCCTGACGATAACGTTTGAAAATATAGCCCTGCCTAGCCACACAATTGATGAAACAAATTCGATGGGTTTTGTTCAATTCAGTATGTTACCAAAGCGCAACCTTTTACCAGGAACTTTAATTAAAAACAAAGGTGCTGTTTATTGTAACGATCAACTACCAAGAGCTATAGACAATCAATCATACCAAATTTTCGCACCTTACTGGCAAGACTATACAAAGACCATAAACATTTGTGAAGGTGAATACATTGGTGATGAAGCCTTTTTCGAAAATCAATTAATCGCTAAAGACACAAGTTATTTTCAATATTTTACAATTATAGAATGGCAACAAATCAAAATACATCAAGCTCAAACGACCTATATTGATTCGCTAGCTACTGAGTATGGAGATGCATATCTACAGCTTCAATCTACTTATGGTTGTGATAGCACACTTTTCATTTATTATTTGATCGATGCTGATGGTGATGGGTTTAGCGAAGAGGAAGATTGCAACGATGCTGATGCTAATATACATCCTAATGCCGTTGAAATAGTAAATAGTGGTCAAGACGAAAACTGTGATGGAATCTCTAGTTGGAGTTCAATAAAAGTATCACCAAATCCATTTGAAGAAATATTAACTATTTCGAGTGACTCTGATAAAATAATAAATTACGAGCTATACAATACACTTGGCCACGTTTTATTTAGCGACAATATAAGCGTAGAAAACAATAAGGTTAATATTGCTTTCTACGATCTAAATGCAGGTTTATACTTCTTGAAGATAAAGACTGCAAACGAAGAAATACTACTCTACAAACTCATAAAGCTATGAACAAATTAATATCCCTTATTTTGGTTAGTAGGCAAAAGTGTAAGAGCTAGCCTTAGCTCTTACACCTGCTTTCCATATCCTTTTAATCCTTAAAATTAACGATCATGAAAATTTCTAAAATTATTCTTTGTTTTCTTTTAGTACTTACATTAAAAACGAACCATGCACAAACTTGTTTACTTCATTATCATTCGATAGATATTGTAATCGGAGCAGAAGCAGGAGTCGTTCACTTAGCGGCAAAAGATAGCGATGAAAGACCTTTTGACATACTCAACAGTCGAGACAATGCAGAAACAATTAAAAGCAATTTACGTGCTGGACTTAACTATAATTATGCATTAAACGAACGTCTTGTGTTGAAAACAGGTGTACATTATTTTAATCCTGGCTACAAAGCAAAAAAACTGAATGGACTAAATGAGGAAGAACAAAGTCAACTAAAATCTGTCGGCTTACTTGATAATGCTGAAGGCATACAATATACTTATCATTTTTTAGAAATTCCAAGTGTCCTTAGATACATCACTACTAGACAAGGTTGTATGTCGTACATCGAAGCAGGTATCTCATCTAACATTTATTTGCAAAGCAGAATAACACAGGATAGTAACAAAGCTATCCACTTTAAAGACAATATCAACAAAGTAAATCTAGCTGCTAACTTAGCTGTTGGAGGAGAGTTTTATCTCTTTGAAGAAACGCTTGCTTTTATTCAATTAGCTACACGTTATCAGCTACAGCCTATTACCAATGATGATATTGATGAGCGGATCGTTAGCTTAGGTATTCAATCTGGAGTTCGTTTAGCTTTTTAGAAAAAACGTTAAGATAGTCGCCACATTTAAAAAAAATACACTTCCTTATCAGATTAAATAGACTCTCTTGATCTTTTCTGGTCAAGAGGGTTAATTTAACATATTATGAGCCAATAGTTATTTTGTTAAAATATTGTTATTAAATTACAGGAGGATTTATTTCAATGAGCATCTAACACACGACTCTATGAAAACAAAAAGACTTTACCAAAACCTATTACTACTTCTTTGCTTTTTATGCTCTTTTATCTCTACAAATAAAAGCAATGAAAATTGCGAAAACTTTCGTCAATTAAACCTAACAGCAGACTCATTAGACCTTGTTGAACTATACCTACAAACAGATGGTCCGAATTGGACAACTCCATGGAATTTAGATGATCCTATAGCAAGTTGGCATGGCATAAGCTTAAATAACGATTCCACCTGTGTCAATTCAATCAACTTAAATGATAATAACTTAACAGGTACTATACCACATTTTGAGAATCTTCAACATATGGTTAGTATTTACTTAAGTGATAATAATTTGTCAGATACTATTCCTAATTTTCAAAGTCTAACAAGTCTTGTTGGTTTAGATTTGAGGAATAATAATTTGGCCGGTTCTATCCCAAACTTTGATCAGTTAACAAACTTATTTGCGTTAAATCTAAGTAATAACAACTTGAGTGGTGCCATCCCAAATTTCGACTACCTCAATAATTTATCTCAAATCTATTTACAGAGAAATGTACTATCAGGCCCAATACCTGAGTTTGCACATCCAACTACTATAGAATCAATTAATCTAAGTGATAATAACTTAACAGGTTGTTATCCTTCCGTTTTATATGCTTCTCCCTTAGTTTCCTTCAGCTTTATACTTAATGATGGTCTTCCTGATGAAGGCTCTTTAGAAGGTTTTCAAAATTTCTTACTCAACCCTAATACTCAATACGGATTACCTTGCAATGATAATAACGATAACACTACAGGTGAAGTCATTCTTACAGATTGCTCCTGCGGTTTACCAAATTTTCTTATACAAGGAAATGTTTTTGCCGATATTGAAGACGACTGTACATATAGTTTTTTGGAACAAAGCTTAGAGAACTGGATTATCCGAGCAGAAGGCATCAACACCTTTTATACCCATACTGATTCTTTAGGTCAGTATCAATTTAATCTTGACACAGGAAATTATGTCCTTTCTATTATTCCTCTAAATGCATATTGGTCACCTTGTTTTAACGATAGCTTAGTAATCAGCGAAAACATTTATGATACGATTTCTGTAGACTTTCCGATGCAAATAGCATATGAATGTCCATTGATACAAGTAGAAATCGGCACTCCTTTTCTCCGTCGTTGTTTTCCAAACACCTACGCTGTTAGCTACTGTAACGAAGGAACAAGTACTGCCATAAATGCAACTATTGAAGTAAATCTTGATCCATTTCTTCATTTTGAAGATGCAGATATTTCTCCCATAGATTCTACTGACAATAATTACCTTTTTCCAATTGGAGATATTCCTATTGGCGAATGCGAAACCTTTAACATTTACACTACTTTAGATTGTGATAGTACCCTTATCGGTCAAACTCATTGTGTAGAAGCGTATGCAATACCCGACTCTATTTGCATACCGGCAGGCACTCTATGGGACGGCTCTATTATAGAAGTTGATGGCATTTGTGAAGGAGATTCAATTCTGTTTTCTATTAAGAATACAGGACAAGATATGACTGAAGCACGAATTGCTATCATTGTAGAAGATGAATTGATGTTTAGAATTTTTGAATTTGAGTTGAACGCTGGGGAAACAAAACTAGAAAAAATTCCAGCAGAAGCAGGAAAGACTTATATATTAGAAGCCCAACAATCTGAAGGTAATCCGATAGCTAATAACCCATCAGCAGCAGTAGAAGGTTGTCCAAATTTTGGAGACCTGAGCAACTTAGGCATCATCAATAATTATCCGAATGATGATAGTGATCCTTTTACAGATATTGATTGTCAGGAAAATATTGGAAGCTATGATCCGAATGATAAAAATGGATCTCCCGAAGGTTTAGGAAATGATTTTAGAATTTATGAAGGAACAGAGTTAACATATCACATTCGTTTTCAAAACACAGGAACAGATACTGCTTTTCACATTGTAGTGCTTGATACACTTCCAGCGGAATTAGATATCGAAACATTCCAACCTGGTTTAAGCAGTCATGATTATGAATGGGAAATTCTATCGGATAATATTTTGAAATTCACTTTTGAATATATCATGCTCCCCGATAGTAATGTTAATGAAACCGCCTCACATGGCTTTATCCGTTTTGATATTAATCCTTATGAGAGTTTGCCAATAGGTACTATGATTAAAAACGAGGCTGCTATTTATTTCGACTATAATCTTCCTATTATTACGAATACTAAACTTTATACCGTTGCAGAAAAACCTTCAGAAAAATTCTATTCTGAAGAAATCGACTTATGCACTGGAGATACTTATAATGGGCAATCTATTTTTGAAGATACGAATGAAACTGGAAATACGTTCGCTCTACATAGTTTTAATATCGTAGAAACGATTCAGTTGAATGTACATGAACACTACAGAATATTCATAGACTCTCTAGTAAGTCAACCAGGAGAATCACCTATATACTTACAAAGTATAGATGGTTGCGATAGTGTCCTTATCATTCATTATATAGTTGATATGGACGAAGATGGTTTTGTTGCTGCTGAAGATTGTAATGATAATGATAGTAACATACATCCAAATGCTATTGAAATCCCCAATAATTGGATAGACGAAGATTGCAATGGAGTAGATTCTATTTCATTTATTTTAAACACTGCTCTTCTAAGCAAAAAAAATATTACTGTATCTCCGAATCCATTTAAAGATATACTTTTTTTTAGCTCTGATCATTTTATAAAGGTAGATTTTCAAATTCGAGATATAAGTAGTAAAATCTTACTCGAAGGAGATATGTCATTAAAGAATACAAATACAATGCTTAATCTCGAGCAACTGAATAAAGGTTTTTACTTCATCAATATGAGAGCTTCAGATGGTTCAACCATCACATTCAAAATGATAAAAAATTAAGAGCATCGTACATTGTGTTGTAAACAAAAGAGTGTACGATGCTCTAATGGACTTTAGTAATCTTAAATTGGCATGAAGGAAAGGATTAGAAATAAAACCTTTCCTTCTTCTTTCTTTACATTACTCCTTCAACCTTACCAAGCAACCACTCCTTGCCAAATAGTTGTTGTTCTTTTTTTATTTGATGATATAGTTTGTTTTTTTCAGCCTCATCAAAAAGCTGAACATCTACTAGTCGCTTAAAATAGCGCATAAAATTATCGAAAAAGGCTTTATGGTAGGCCATCGACTTTTTCCGTTGGAGGTACATCCGTGTACTGTGTATAGTGGACAGAAGTAACTCATAGTGAGAATCTTTCAACTCATACAAGGTTTGAAGCAATAAAATTTTGCCCCGAATATTCAGCAACAAATCGTCAACAGTAAAATTAGAAAGAATGGACATTGCTTCTAAGTATTGTTTTTGTTGATAATGAATGCGTGCAGCATTGTATTTAAAGATAATCGCCCGATCCTTTTTATTGACCCTTCCTTTATTCTGATTGATAAAATCTTCCGCCCACTTGACTTTATTCAACTTTAAAGCAATTGTTACAATATTATTAAAGGTAAATTGGGTGATCAATTCGTCTTCAAATAAATAGCCTTCTTCTAATCCCATCTTATACAATTCAAACGACTCTATATGGTATTTTGAATCTTCTTGGTTAGATTTTCGGATGCAATAATTGACCATTAACAAAAAAATATCTCTTATTTCGTTTGGATAAAAAATAGATTTATATTGAGGAACCAACTCTTTCAATTTAAAGAAGTAAGTATCACTTTGAGTAATGATTAGATTGTAGATATTATAATAAATTGCGAGTGCGGGTTCTTCTAATAGTTGAGGTTTTCTTTTTATAAAATGTATAATTTCGTCTAACAAGCCAACATCTATTTCCTTTTTTGCTATCGCACGCTGAGACAGAATAAGACAAGCTAATTTCAGCTTATTAGTTATCGTATAATGATCAAAAGCCTTAACTGTCTTTTGAAGGTTGGAGACTTCACCTCTCTTTTGTGTTTCTAGATAATCATAGTATTCGTATTCCAAAACATAGCGCCACTGCAAGTAGTCAGCATTACGGTAAGATTTTTTTTCTATTGCATGACTTGCATCTTTAATTGCTTTATTAAAATTGCGTTCCATTTTCATCGCTCTAAATTCTCTAGCAGCATTTATTTTTAAGATATCTTCATTTTGCTCTATCCTTTTGAATGCTAAATATTTTTCACCTAAACGAAATAAACGACTCATCGCCATCACCACCTTAGCCTCTAAATACTTTTCATTTGGGTACATTTTCTTAAATGCTACTTCCTTGGAATAAATAGGCTTTTCCTTTTTCATTTCCTCCATTATAAAATCAAATAACTGTAGCACATCCGCTCTACGATTTGTAAAAGGGGAGCTTAGAAATACTCGCCAATTCCTCAAATCCCAAGCCGAAAATGTGCGAAACAACTCAAAAAGCTTCGATTTTTCCATTTATCTAACAAATATTTACATTCTAATGCCAAAACTATTTGCATAAATATACATTACAAGGCACACAATTCCTTAAAAAACAGTAAATAAAACACTTTTATCAAAAAAAACACTTGCATAATTCTTAATTTTTGTGCTATTTTTTCTTCAAAATAGTCCTTAAATTGCTAACATAATCAACAATCAGGATTCGAAGCAAACATTATGGCAATCAAAAAAACATATTGCACACTTTTTAATATTTTTGTTTTATTTCTGTTTTCAATAGTTTCTACACAAGCTACTGAAACTATATCTGCAGAAACAGCACCTATTTGCGCATGCGATCCTGTTACAGATTCTCTAATTTTAGTCTCTATTTTCAACAGCACAAATGGTGATCAGTGGCTAGAAAATACCAACTGGCTTGAACCTGGGCAACCAATAGATACTTGGCATGGTGTTACTGCTAATGAAGCAGTCGGTGGCTGTGTTTCAAGATTAGAATTAGCTAATAATCAACTATCTGGAACACTTCCAGCTGAAATTGGATACTTAACTAGCTTAACTAGACTAACACTTAGTGAAAACCAAATTGGAGGAAGTATTCCTTCATTGATAGGAAACTTATCTGAATTAACTAGGTTAAGGCTTAACAATAATTTATTCACAGGTCAAATACCTGCTTTTTTGGGAAACTTAAATAATCTTACAGAATTAAGATTATTTAATAACCAATTAACAGGTCCTATTCCTCTTGAAATTGGTAACCTTATTAACCTTATAGAATTAAAACTATTTAATAATGAGTTAACAGGTCCTATCCCTCCTGAAATTGGTAACTTATTGAATATAACTATACTAAATCTATCAAATAACGAATTAAGTGGAGCTATTCCGCCCGAAATTGGAAACCTGCAAAACTTAGTAGATTTATTCTTATCTAGAAATCAATTAAGTGGCGCTATCCCAATTGAAATAAATAACTTAGAAAACCTAAATATTCTCAAATTAGAATTTAATCAATTAGAAGGATTAATCTCGTCAGAAATCGAACTTCTACAAAACCTATCGATTTTAGATTTATCGTCAAATAATTTAAGCGGTATTATTCCTCCTGAAATTGGAAATTTGCAAAATTTAACATATTTACTATTAGCAAACAATAATTTAAGTGGAAATATTCCACTTGAATTGGGCAATCTACAAGCATCTGAAATAATTCTAGATCATAATGATTTGAGTGGTTGTTTCCCAATTGATTTATTGGATCAGCAATGTAATATTACCATCTTATTTACTTATCATAATCCCCAATTACCTTGGGAAGGTGATATCTTTCAACTCTGTAATTCCACTTTACAAATTGGCGCCCCTTGCGACGATGGAGATCCTAATACCTTCAATGATGTAATTCAGCCAGATTGTAGCTGTGGTTCCAGTAATTATAAAATCAAAGGTTCTGTCTTTGCTGATTTTGATGAGAACTGTGATAATAGTCCACAAGAGCAAGATCTAGAAAATTGGATAATCAAAGCTACTGGTGAGCAAACCTACTTTGGCTATACCGATGAATCGGGAAACTACGAGATAAAAGTGGATACTGGCATTTATCAAGTAAGCATTATTCAACCTAATGCTTACTGGTCACCTTGTTTGAATGATGTCACAGTAGCTGCTACTACTCCTTATGATAGTACAACTGTTGATTTCTCCGTTCAACCTGTCTATTTTTGCCCACTTCTAGATGTTGAAATTAGTACACCTTTTTTAAGACGATGCTTTGCTAATGTATATACTGTCACCTACTGTAATCAAGGTACAGTAGCCGAAGAAAATGCTGTTATTGATATAACACTTGACCCTTTCATTGAACTCGAAACAAGTAGCATTGCATGGAGCGAGCAAAATGAAAATACCTATACTTTCCCGATAGGTTTTGTTGACGTAGGAGAATGCGGTTCGATTATATTGAATACCTACTTGGATTGCGACAGCACTATACTCGGTCAAACACACTGCGTCGAAGCACACGCAATGCCTGATTCTATTTGCCTCCCCGAAGATGTTCAATGGGATGGTTCGGAAATAGAACTAGAAGTATTCTGTGAAAATGATTCGATACACTTCATTATCAAAAATGTAGGTAATGATATGTCAGACTCTTTGACTGCTATTGTAATAGAAGATGAGTTTATGTTTAGAGTCATTAATTTTGACTTAGATAATAATGAAGAAAAAGAAGTAGTCATTTATGCTGAAGCTGGTAGTAGTTACCGTATGGAAACAATGCAAGCAATAGGACACCCAATTGGAAATATGCCTTCTGCCTCAATTGAAGGATGTGCTGGTTTTGGCGACAATCCGATTCTCGGCACTATCAATAATTATGCGCAAGATGATATTGCCCCCTTTATTGATATCGATTGTCAAGAAAGCATTGGTAGCTATGATCCTAATGACAAAAATGGTTTTCCTGAAGGTGTGGGAGATCAATATGAAATTGCTAAAGAGACAAAACTCACGTATCATATCCGTTTTCAAAATACAGGAACAGATACAGCCTTTACAGTTGTAATTGCTGATACACTTTCTTCTTTTCTAGATATCAACACCTTTGAACCTGGCTTGAGTAGTCATCAATATGAATGGGAATTTATCAATCCAAACATCCTAAAATTTCATTTTAATAACATCCTTTTACCTGATAGTACAACAAATGAATTAGGATCACAAGGTTTTCTTCGATTTGACATTATGCCTCACCAATCAGTAAATGCTGGTACGGTGATTGAAAATAGTGCAGCCATTTTCTTTGATTTCAATCCACCAATAATTACAAATACTAAATATTATACGATCACTGATCCTGAGTGGCATTATGAATCTACTACTCTTAACGCTTGTGAACAAGCATTGGTTAATGATGAATACATAACAAATGATATCACACTTTATAACGATACTACCCATTTCCAATACTACACTGTAGTAGATCTTCTTCATGTTGATATACATCAAAATGTAACAACTGAAATTGACTCGCTGGTAACTTATGTTGGAGATTCTCCATTACATCTGCAAACAATGTATAGCTGTGATAGTATTATTCATGTCAATTATCTTATTGACCAAGATGGCGACGGCTTTAGTGAAGAAGAAGATTGTAATGACCAAGATGCTGCTGTTAATCCTGATGCAGAAGAAATATCAAATAATGAGATAGATGAAAACTGCGATGGATTACTGACTGCTATAAAAGAAGTCGATACAAATACTATTAATGTATTCCCGATACCATTTGAAGATAGGTTATCCTTATCCTGTACTTGTTCAATTGATGGATTCTATCAATTATTCGATACCAGAAGTAGTATGGTACAAAGTGGAACATTATCTTTCAAAAATAATGGGACTATTATAATACAAGACGAATTAAATAATGGCTTATACTTTCTTAAAATAATAACAGAAAAAGGAGAGCTTATTTATACCCAAAAAGTAATCAAAAAAATCATTAATTAATACTACCGAAAATATAAATCTATGAATTAATACACACTTTTTTTACACAAATCAGTATTAAGGCTTTTTACCCCAAACGAAATAAACATAATCTAAGATTATTAAAGATACTGGGATTAATTAAATGTCTTAAAAGGACTAAGAACTTTGACGACACTTATTATTCCCTTTTCTTTTTTACCCCAGCCAAACGAAGTTAACATGCTTAATTTATTGTACGAGGTGAGTTTTACACTCACCTCTTTTTTTCAAAAATAGATACGAAACAACAATCGACTTAATTCTGAAAGGTTTTTATGAGCAAAAAAGAAAGTCATTTAGCTACTAAAATATTCATTGTAGTCACTAATGATCTCTAAACCAACGATTGCTAGGTATAAAAGTCAACAATTTGTCGTAACTTTGGTTATATAACAAAGTAATAAAACAATGTTTGATGATCGACCAATAACGGATTGGCTGCCAATTACCAAAAAAGAGATAGAAATGAGAGGCTGGGAAGAATTAGATGTAATTCTAATTTCGGGTGATTCTTATGTCGATCATCCTTCTTTTGGTTCGGCTGTCATAGGGCGCATTATCGAGAGTGAAGGTTTACGCATTGCTCTCGTTCCACAACCTAACTGGCAAGACGATTTGCGAGATTTCAAAAAATTAGGTCGGCCCCGCTTATTCTTCGGTGTTACTTCTGGTTGTATGGACCCTATGGTTAACCATTATACCGCAGCCCGCCGAAAGCGATCTACTGATGCTTATACTGCAGGTGGAAAAGCAGGTTTTCGTCCAGACTATGCAACGACGGTCTATACTAAAGCACTCAAAAAACTATTTCCTGATGTACCCGTATTGATTGGCGGTATCGAAGCCTCTTTACGTAGAGTAACCCACTATGATTATTGGGAAGACAAATTATTTCCAAACATCCTTACGATGAGTGGAGCAGATATGTTGGTTTATGGCATGGGTGAAATGCCTTTACGAGAAATCATTCGCCTACTACTTAGAGGTGTGCCTTTTGAATCGATAACAACTGTACCACAAACAGCAATACTCCGACCAAAAGCAGAAGGCGCTCCCAAAAATAAAAACTGGACAGATATTGAATTGGCTTCGCACGAACGCTGTCTTCGTGACAAACGTTCTTTCGCTGCTAATTTTAAAAACATAGAACGAGAATCTAATACTGTTAAAGCTAGTCGATTACTCCAAACAGTAGGAGACGATCTTCTAATTATCAATCCGCCTTACCCTCCAATGACGGAGAATGAAATTGATACTTCTTTTGATTTGCCCTATACCAGAATGCCTCACCCAAAATACAAAAAACGAGGTTCAGTACCTGCATACGAGATGATTCGTTTTTCTATCAATATGCACAGAGGTTGTTTTGGTGGCTGTAGTTTTTGTACGATTTCTGCGCATCAAGGAAAATTCATTGCTAGTCGTTCCGAAAAATCAATTATGAAAGAAGTCGAGCAGGTAACTCAAATGCCCGACTTCAAAGGTTATATTAGCGACCTTGGCGGACCTTCTGCCAATATGTATGGTATGAAAGGTAAAGTACAAGCTATTTGTGATCGTTGCGTCAGTCCTTCTTGTATTCACCCTGTAGTATGTAGCAATTTGGATACAAGTCATAAGCAAATGACGGAACTATATAGAAAGGTTGATCAACATCCAGAGGTAAAAAAAGCATTTGTTGGTTCTGGAATTCGTTATGATTTACTAGTTGATTCGTACAACAAAAATGCAGATGATAGCTTAGATGAATATATGGAACAGGTAGTAACACGCCATGTTTGCGGACGTTTAAAAGTCGCTCCAGAACATACTTCTGATAATACGCTTAAAATTATGCGTAAACCTTCGTTTAAGCATTTCCATGAATTCAAAAAGAAATATGATAAAATAAATGAAAAACACGGGCTCAAACAGCCTCTAATTCCATACTTCATCTCTAGCCACCCTGGTTCTCAAGTAGAAGATATGGCTAACCTTGCTGCAGAAACAAAGGACATGGGCTTTCGCCTCGAACAGGTACAAGACTTCACGCCTACCCCTATGACGGTAGCTACCATTATTTACTACACAGGTTTACACCCTTATACCTTAAAACCTGTTTATACTGCCAAGTCGAAAAAAGAAAAGAAAAATCAACATCTTTTCTTCTTCTGGTACAAACGAGAAAATCAACATTCTATCCGTGAAAAACTCAAAGGACTTGGTCGTGAAGACCTTATCGAAAAGCTAATAGGCGACAAAAAGAGACATAATAAAAGAGAAGTGTTAAAAAACAGGCATACCAGCAAATCCAAACCACATAAAAAGCGTTTTCCTAAAAGAAAATAATGGTATCTTTGATGTTCTTTTTTGATAAATATTACGAATTAGCACTTGTAATATAACTAATCTCAATATTATACTATGCCAAAGGTTTTACTTTTCTTTTTTCTTTTGATTAGTAATCTGTTGCTTGCTCAACAAACCGTTGGTTTATTCCAAAATGATTCTACCGCTTTTAATGGCTATACACTTTTTGCTCCAGCTGTTTCGGAGACTACTTATTTGATTGATAATTGTGGCAACCAAGTTCATTCATGGGAAAGTGAATACAGACCTGGACTTTCTGTTTATTTATTAGAAAACGGAAACTTACTCCGGACAGCACGTATCCCTACCGATTTTAATGCTGGTGGTTCTGGCGGTCGGGTAGAGTTATTCAATTGGGAAGGGGATTTGCTTTGGGGATATAACTATTCTTCAGATACCTATCATCATCACCATGATATCGAACCATTACCTAATGGTAATATTTTGATCTTGGCTTGGGAAGAAATTGATCCAGCAGAAGTGATCGAAGCTGGACGAGACCCTGAACAGTTTAATGGCGATCTTTGGTCTGAACATATTGTAGAAGTTCGACCAATAGGTACAGATAGTGCAGCTATAGTTTGGGAGTGGCATCTTTGGGATCATTTAATTCAAGATTTTGATGAAACGAAAAACAATTATGGTATAGTCAGTGATCACCCCGAACGTATAAACTTGAATTATGCCTTAAATGGTGCTACCGACTGGGTACACGCAAATTCTGTTAATTATAATGCTGAACTAGATCAAATTATTATCAATAGCAGAAATTTTAGTGAGTTCTGGATAATAGATCATAGTACCACAAAAGAAGAAGCAGCAAGTAGTAGTGGTGGAAATGTAGGTAAAGGCGGAGATATTCTTTACCGCTGGGGAAACCCAATGACCTATAACCGAGGAACAATTGAAGATACCAAAACATTTTCAGAACATGATGTACAATGGATTCCTGATGATTATATCGACGGTGGGCAAATAATGATTTTCAATAATGGTCTTGGAAGACCTGGCGGTAACTATACCTCAATTGATGTGATCGATCCACCATTAAAAAATGACGGAAGCTATACCATTGAAGACAACACTGCATATGGCCCCGAAGAATTGACCTGGACTTACTTCGCACCTTTTCCTTCTGACTTTTTTGCACCTCGTATTTCTGGAAGTCAACGTTTAGCCAATGGTAATACCTTAATTTGTAGTGGTCAGCTTGGACACTTTTTCGAAGTTGATTATGATGGCAATATTGTTTGGGATTATGTAAATCCTGTTAATAGTACTATTACCTTTCAAGGGGAAGACCCACTCCAAAACGATGTATTTCGTACAACGAGATATGCTACTAATTATCCCGCTTTTGAAAATAAGGAGTTGATACCTATTGGGCCAATAGAAATAAACCCTCTACCTTCTGATTGTGAAATTTTTGAAGAAGAAGATATAAGTACGAATACGATGCAAATGACTGTACTCGAAAATGTATCCATTCAATCGAATCCTATCTTCGACCAATTGATTATCGAAAATACTGCATCAAAGCTATTAACGATTGAATTATACAATCTTCGAGGACAAATTTTAATAAATGATATAACTAATACAGCAATTAACCGTTATAATACACAGCAACTAATAAAAGGATTTTATTTTGTAAAAATTATAAACAAAGAAAATAATCAAATATTCACTCAAAAAATAGTTAAACTATGATTAAAAAATTACTACCTTTTGTCTATAGCTTCTTTCTGTGTTGCTCACTAAATATGGTGGCACAAAATACCGTAGGCCTACTCTCTTATGATCCCGCTCAAACTTTTGATGGATATAACTTAATCTATCCACACAATCAACCTAATGTTTATTTATTAGATAACTGCGGCGAGATTGTACACGTTTGGGAAGATGATGCTGATTTCCGACCTGGTAATACTGCCTATATTTTAGAGAATGGAAATATCGTGAAAACGAAACGACCTAGTACTGTAATTGATGACCCTATATGG
Organism: Saprospiraceae bacterium; assembly: GCA_020630735.1. GTDB lineage: Bacteria > Bacteroidota > Bacteroidia > Chitinophagales > Saprospiraceae > JAHDIP01. The sequence continues at coordinate 18,965 of JAHDIP010000058.1, forward strand.
GCAGGTGGTGGTGGTGCCACTGTCGAAATTAGAGATTGGGATAATAATCTCCTCTGGGACTTCAGTATGAACGATGCTGAAAATAGATTGCACCATGATATCGCAGTTAAACCAAACGGAAATATTCTGATGATCGTTTGGGAATATAAATCAGAGGCAGAGTCCATCCAAGCGGGTAGAGATACAGCACTACTTTCGCAAGATGCTTTATGGCCAGACAAAATCATTGAAGTCGATCCTTCAACAGATAATATCGTTTGGGAATGGAACGTTTGGGATCACTTAATTCAAGATTTTGATGCTACTAAAGATAACTACGGCGTAGTGGCTGACCACCCAGAAAAAGTAAACCTCAACTGGGATACGAATGATGCTCGTGCAGATTGGATGCACTCTAATGCATTAGACTACAATCCAAATAATCAACAAATCATGTTAAGTGTACCTACCTTTCATGAGTTTTGGATAATAGATCAAAGTACTACGACTGCTCAAGCTGCGGGAAGCACTGGTGGTCTTGGAGGACGAGGTGGAGACTTACTCTACCGCTGGGGAAATCCTGCTGCATTCGATCAAGGAACGGAAGAAGACCAACAATTATTCTACCAACACGATACCCATTGGGCTACTCAATTTTTAGATGATTCGCATCCGAATTATGATAAAATTGTCTTGTTCAACAATCGAGTTGGAGAAGATTTTTCAACTGCCAATATCTTGACTCCTTCGTTTGACATGTATGACTGGAGCTACACCTTTAACCAACCTGCTGACTTCGACTGGACATTTACACACCCTGAACCTACCAAAATGTATTCGACAGGTTTATCAAGTGTTCAACTGTTACCCAATGGGAATACACTCATTTGTGTTGGACGATTTGGTTATAGCTTTGAAGTTAATCCTGATGGAGATATTGTCTGGGAGTATAAAACACCTCGTAATGGTACCAATGCCGCTTCGCAAGGAGATACACTTGAAGTCAATAATAACTTAACCTTTAGAATGACTCGTTATCCTGCTACCTATGCGGCATTCGATGGCCAAGACTTAAACCCTATAGGTTATTTAGAATTAAATCCTAATGAAGAATTTTGTGATGAGATTTTACCAACAAATAACCTTTATAAAGACTATAAATTAAGTCTTTACCCTAATCCCACAGATAAGATGGTTACCATCGAATGGGAAGGTGGTGTCTATGTTGATATCGAAGTCTTTGATTTGTTGGGTAGACAAATCGAGATGATGGAACTCTCAGGTGGCCGCAAATATTTAGATACTTCTACCTGGGATGAAGGTGTTTACTTTGTTCGTATTAACCAACAACAAGTTAGAAAATTAGTGATTAATAGATAATTTTTCGCTGCTCAATAGAATACAAAAAAGGCTACTTCATAAATTGGAGTAGCCTTTTTTAGTAATAGACTTGTTAACCGAAAGTTTATAAATCAATAAATTTTCTTTCATTCTTCGTTGCCTATACACTTCTTCAAAATGAATTGTTTCCTTTGCTAAATCTATAATTTTTTCGACAGGAGCAGTATCAGATAAAATCATATAAACCACTGTTCCTTTTTCTAAGTACGGAATAATTTGTCGATTAAACGCTTGAAAGTATTCAAAATTTTCGCCGCAGAAAAAAGCATATTCATCGTCCCCGCTTATAGCTTTAGGGTAAAATGGTGGATTGACCAAAATATAATCAAAGGCTTGGGATGGAATATCATTAAACAAATCAGAATGTATAATATTTAGCAAAACCTCGTTAAGTGTTGCACTTTTTCGTAGTCCCTTTATCGCAGATGGATTAATATCTGAAGATGTAACAGTACATTCCATTTTCTTGGCAAGATAAAGTGAAATAAAGCCATTTCCTGTTCCTAATTCAAGTATTGTTTTTCTGCTAATATTTTGTTCTAATAAAAAATCTAAAAACACATCGGTACTTAGATAAAAAGTAGGATGAAAAACACTTGGCAATAAATGAATTTTAATACCTCGTTTAGTGATCGTTCGAGGTTTGGCATAGTACCACTTGATACCACGGTATAAGACGGGCTGAAGTTTGCTAATAACTTTGCGTATCATTAAACATCATTTTCTGTAGCAAAGCCTTCTAATTCTGGCTGGCGATAGCGTAGCCAAAATTTCTGTAAGGCTTTCAACTCATACGGAAATTTATAAATTCCACTATTATACCGAAATGCAGAAAGTGCCTTCATTACCTTTCGTTGAAAAGGCGTGACCTTTGGGTCGGTAGATGTTGGGAATTGTGCATGAATCACGGTTTCAAAATTTTTAATTTTATCCACCATTTCAGGAGTCAGCCAAGGCGTTAATGGATTTTTACGTAGGTCAAAATTTTCCCACGAAGGAGCTAACCAATCTTCTAAGGTTTGAGGAAAACTAAAGCCTGCCTCAATTATTTTTTTATACAAATCTGATCCTTCAGTCGGAACAGGACTATAGAGATAAATAATAATCTCAGTCGCAGGATTAATCTCTTTTATGGTTTTGATAAACGCAATCTCCTCATCAATACGTCTCATTACTGTTTCGTCATCAGGTCCAGGGAAACCAAGTACAAAAGAGTATTCTGGAATAATGTCAAACTTTTTCATTCGAGCAGCAAAGGCTTTGATTTGTTCGCCCGTTTGTTTACCTCCTTTATCTACTTCTTTTAGTATTTCATCGTTTCCACTTTCGGCACCGAGGAAAATCATTTTGCAACCAGACTCCCGCATAATTTTTAGCGACTCGTCTTTGTATTTATCTACAGTATCTATTCGCCCTTCGCCCCACCAAGTCATATTTTCTGACTTAATCAATTTTGAAAACTCGACAGTCCGTTTTTCAGAAACAAAGAAGTTATTATCATGAAACTCTATAGCATCGCCACCATAATTATCTTTTATAAATTTGATGTCTTTATAAACAGTCTTAGCAGATTTGCCTTTCCAACGTGCTTCATAAATAGGTACTACCGCACAAAACGAACAAGTAAACGGGCAACCCAAACTAGAGTGATAAGCTATCGTTTGTCTGCCAAGATGCGTTGGTTTCAAATAACTTTTTATAGGATAAAATTGATTCAGTTTTGCATAAGGCAAATCGGGTAAGGTATTTTGGTCTACTAAGGTTTCCTTTGTTGTTTTTATAATTTCGCCATCTGGTGTTTTGTAAATTAGATTTGGAATGAACTCGTAAGGTTTATTATTGGTCAGCGCATCGAGTAAAGCTGGAAAAGCATGATCTCCAGGTCCATTAATCACAAAGTCTACATAAGGACTTCCCATGGCTACTTTATATTGGTTAGATGCAAAGTAGCCTCCCCATACATTAGTGACAGTGGGAAATTGTTCTCGTATTTTTTTTGTAATCGGAATAGCTTGTTTTAGTTGAGGACCTGGCATAACGGTAGAACCAAAAAAAGCAAATTCTCCTGTTTCAAGATAGGTTTTTATTTTCAGCCACGGATCTTTTTCACAATTGCCATCGACGATGACCCAATCGTATTTGCCTTCGATACTTGCCGCTATTTGAAGAATGGAGTTAGGTATCCTATAATTTAGATTAGAAACTGCCCGAGGATTGAACAGGATGACTTTGTTTGATACATTCATGGTAGCTTGATTTCATTAATCACCCTAAAATACTTATTTTTGATGAGAATCTCTAACAATTATCTCATGAATAAAGGCAATCTTTTTATTCTTTCTTTAATCCTATTTTTTATACTTGGGTGTTTTCCTTCGAAAAGCAATCAAACTAATCCACCGAACTACAAAATAAACTTACGCTGGTCGCCTTCTTTCACTGAAGAAACAAAAGAACGAGCCGAAATTGGTTTACAATGGAATCTCTCTTATTTGGGAGCCATGCTTCCTAAAGGTTCTTTTGAGAGAGCTATCGAATGGAAAAATGATCACATCTTTACATTAGATTTATCGGAGGTTGGTTTTACAGATAAAGCACTTAGTATTTGGGCAAAGCTTTTGCCTCCGATGAAAGCAAGCGAAGAATATAGCAAAATGGGAGGCATTGATTTAGGGCGATTTTATTTATTGACCTTCAATAGTAGTTGGCATTATTATGCCTTGACAGATGTTAGTCCAAACTTTGAGGAATTTAAAAATAAATATGAATTTGAGGACGCTATTGATTTTTTTAAAAATGAATCGGGTGTCGCTAAAGGTTCTCGAAAAGTTTATCAGGCAAAGGATACGAGTAGTCTTGATAAAATGGGTTATTTTGCAATCGAAGGTACGGGCGATCTCCAAAAAGGAAACTTTATACCTAAAGATTATGAAGTCTTCGATTTTATGCCGAATGGACAACCTCGATTTGCTATTTATGATGAACAGGGACAACTAAAAGCTGCTGCAAATCCAGCATTAGGAAAAGCTGGAAAACCTTCCAAATGTATGTGGTGCCATGAGTCTAGTATTCAACTTTCTTTTAAACAAAAAAAAACTCAAAAACTGCTGGACTTCAATGTAGATGTCAAAAAGAGAAGAGCAAATTTATTGAGGCATCAGAAAAAAATCGAAACAAGTATTTTTTATGACTCTCTTGCGCATCATAGAAATGGGGAGTTTCCTTTTGGTTCTTTCATGGAATCTAATATAGAACATATGGCTAATGAGTTTCAATTGGATACAACAAAAATTAAAGAATTTATAAAAGATTTACCCACGCATACGACCTTACATTTTCCAGAATTTAATCCATATTATGATAGAAAGGATATCGATGACTTACAACCATACAAAGCCTTACAAGTTCCTAGCCATATGTGGGAGTCTAGTAGTTATGAACCCAATTTTTTGAACGGTGTTCATTAATTTTACGCCAAATGAATTTGAATTACTTAAAACTGAAACGCGCTCTTATCAATTCATTGCCAATAAGGGAAAAGAAAAGGCGTAAAAGCATACCTCCATTTTTCATTATTGGTTCTGGCAGAAATGGTAGTACTCTTTTAGCAACTATTCTCAATAATCACCCTGCTATTTTTATTCCACCAGAACAATATGCTTTGCCACATATAATTTTCAATTGGCATTATAAGTTTTATCCTAGTTGGGAAAAGAAATTAAACCATAATATCAATTATTTTTTTGACCATGCTTATCATTGGAAAACTACGAGAATAGAAGCGTTTACGTTCTTGTACCAACACTTAGAGAAGAATGCGTCTTTGATTTTTTTCTTAGAAGCACTACATAAATTAGAAGGGGTAAAAAACGATAAAGACTTTTTCTTGTGGGGAGACAAGACACCTTACAATACGTTCTATGTTCCTTTAATCTTAAAACTTTATCCTGATGCTAAGTTTATTTTTTTGAACCGTGACCCTAGAGATTTTATAGCCTCTTCTCTCAAAATGAATGCAACATTAGATCTTTCTTTTTTGATATACAGATGGGAAAAAAGTTTAGATATGTATGAATACTTGCAGACTAGACAAACCAAAATCTTGTCTATCCAATATGAATCTTTTGTACAAAATCCAGAACAAATGATTCAAGAAACTTTATTATTTCTAATCAATAAAAAACAAGAAAACATTTTAGAAAACTATGCGAGTAATACTGCAATTCTTAGTGTAGAAAATTCATCAAACCATCAAAACATTCAAAACCGAATCAATACGGACTCTATAGGAAAGTATAAAACCCTCTTATCAAAAAAAGATATTATGTTGATTGAACAAAAATTAAAAAAACATCATCGTTATTTTTTTAATTAACCTAAACTTGAAAGATACTCCAACGATTCCAACATTGGTTTCAATGCTTCTGTTAATTGCTGCTGATATTTTTCAGGCAATTCTTTTCTCCAAGCATTTGCTTTGCCTTCTCTTAAATGTTTGCTTTGGTTTTTCATTCCTTTCCTGTCAAAGTCTGCTTTACGTTTTTTAAAAGACTGCTTTTCAATCGCCGTTTTTATACGTTCATCATTTAAGTTCGCATTTAGATAATATCCTATTTTTTGACATTCTTCTACTGGATTAGAAATCAAATCTTCATACTTAAGAACAAGTACATTTTGTTTGGAATAAGACTGAATATGAGTGCTCCACGAATATTCACACCACTTACTGATATATTTATCTCCTTGTAAAATGGCACTACTTACTCGCTGAAATTTATACTCTTTGCTTAAAAATAAATTGATCAACTTAAGTAAATAGAAATAGATTTTGTTTGAATATGGAAGCCAATGTATATTTTCTTTAATTGCTCTTATTCCAAAAGTAAAATGATGAACAGCTGAAACGACAACTGCCCTAGGATCTCTGATGAGATAAATAATTTTATCATTAGGAGAACAAGAAAGTTCTTGATAAATATGATGTGATTGGAAACATTGGGAAGAAGATACTCGGTCTAAACCTTCCGTTACATTCGAATAGTTATCATTCAGCCAGTATCCGACGGCAGGTGATTGGGTCAGCTCTGCAACTAATCTAGTTAGCCAAGTGGTACCACTTTTAGGATAACCAACGATGAGGATATTCATTTTCATTTTTCTATTTTACAAAACCGCTACAACAACGTGAACAAGCAGGTAATAAACTTCCTACCTTTTCTTCTGTTTTTCTAAACTATGTAATGATATTCCGAATTTCTTCTTTAACGTTTACACCTTTTGTACTAGATAATTAGGGTTCTTATACACCAGTTTGAATTCTTTATTCGTTTTTACTTCTTTCATTAATTTTGCACTACCAAAGGACGTACCATCAATAGAATCATCAAATAAAATAAAGCCACCTTTAAGAAGATATTTATTGACATTTTCAAAATCTCTTTTTGCAAAATCATAGGCGTGGTTACCATCGATATAACAAAATGCAATAGAACCACCTAATTCGAAATCGTTTCCAAACACATCTGTTAAGGTCGCTTGTTTTGCATAATGTAAAAAAAACTCATCAGAAGTCAAATGAAAAGTATGTGGTAAGTTTGATGAATGAAACAATTTTGTAGCGTTCATGTATGCACTTTTAATGTAAGCCATAAAGTCTTTTCTACTAATATCTTTCCCATCAATAGTAGTGCTAACCAAACCTTTAGCATCATCATAACCTTCATAAATCCAAGGATCGCAAGCTAAAAATTTTTCGTTACGTTGATACTTTTGCATTAAGTGCAACATAAAGTTAGTTGATAAACCTGCATAAGAACCTATCTCTAATACATGGCCATTCTTCGGCATGTTTTGGATAGCATAGTCCATCAAAAAAAGATTGCCTTCATGCAGCATCCCCTCTCCAATAATAGATGATCTTATTCGTTTGATAAAATTATCTTGGTAGTCTATTTTTCTATACCGTTTTTGGACTAACAGTTTTTTTAACATAAATATCTTATTTAAGATGTTTTCTTTCGTCAAACTCAACTACTCCTATTGGTTTTTATTTACTAAATCCACTACAACAACGAGAACAGGCTGGCAATAAACCTCCTGCTTCATGGACTGTTTTTCTAAACTGCGCTATAATAGTAGAATTCCATATTTCTTTCATAGATTTTTTATGTAAATTTCCAATGGTCAAATTATAACAACGCCCATGAGCAGGAATGACATCTCCATCTGATTTAATCATTATATTATGATAAATATCATTACATCGTTTTCCAAAAAGTATTTCGGGATGATGATAAAACACTTCTAATTGTTCTCTGCTACTAACTTCTGGCGAAAAAGAAACTGGAAAAGGGTATGACCTTGATTTGAGCGTTTTGATTTCGTCCCAAAGTATATCTAAGTTCATATTTTCTATATTAACCTCTTCTAAGTTGGAGGCTGTTGCTTTGTATATATTACCAAAACGTTCATTGTGTGCATCTGCTACGTTTATTGGGGTAAAACTTGTATGCATAAAACCGATAGTTTTTAACGGATAGTCTTTAAACAAATCAACAAACTCAACCAAGCTTCCAATATTCCACTCTGTTATTACACAGAAAATAGAAATAGTTGGAGGATTGGGATAACTCAACAAAGCGTCAATTCCTTGTATCGCTTTTTGAAAAGAACTTTTATGACCTCGTATATAGTTATGAATTTCGGGCGGTCCATCAAGAGAAATATTGATCTCATTTAGACCTCCTTCCATAATTCCATCTGCATAGCGTTTTAGATTAAGAGCATTGGTGGTAATCGACGTAAAAAGTCCTTTATGTTGAGCATAAAAAAGAGAATCGATTAGATGTGGATAAATGAGTGGTTCAGTAGAAGCATAGCCTAATTTTGCCGTAGGAAAAAATTGCGCTGTTTGATCAATAACATCGGTCAATAATTCTTTGGGCATATTGATCGGATGGCTGCCCATTAAGTTTTGAAAGAAATTGCTTTTATTGTAATCTACTCCAACATCGCACATTTTACAATGCAAATTGCAAATATTATTTACGCCAAGTACAATCCATCGTGGCGCATAATATAGCTTTGATGGAAGCATCCGATTATTTAACGATTTTAATTTGTTGACAATCATCTTTGAATAGACTTATAGAGTTTACAATAATCAGTGACGGTTTTATCTATTGGCAATAAATATTGCTTTGAAAAATCAGTTTGATGATGAAGTAGTTGCGTCGTTTGATGAACAAACTCTTTGGTAGTTTCTACTATTTTCCAACGTTCCGATGGGCGGGCAATGCCTACAGAACGAGAAACAATACTCATACCTTGCGACAAGGCTTCCAAAAAAACATAGCCTTGCGACTCATAAGTAGAAGTATGTAATAGTATTTTACTTCGATTCATATAGTGTTGAACTTCATCATTCACTAATAGTCCTGTTAATTTTATAGTATTTTGTAAATTATATTTTTGTATCATTTCTCTTAATCCTTCCTCCTCTACTCCTCCACCGATAATTACAGCCTTTAGTTTTGGATAACTCTTTTTAAGTTGATGACAAACTTCGATAAACTGTTTGAAATTTTTTATCTCACTCAAAAAGCCAACACCTAACAAGTCTATCTTCCGTTCTATATTTTCTGTTTCAATCGTATTTTCTGCAATCCCCCAAGGAATGACAGTAGCAGAACCTTGCTGATAAAAATCCTTCAATCGTTGTTGAATCATTGGTGATACACAGACTAAATTCATCAAACGATAATCTATCAATCTCAAAAACTTATTAGGAATAGATAGTTCCGTGCCCATAATCGTAGATACGTGTGGAACGTTCAAAAAACGAGTAATCCAATTTCCAACTAAAGCACATTCTCTCAACCACAAACTATGGATAATGTCTATTTTCTTTACTTGGTTAATCGTTCTTACTTTTTGCATCACTTTCGCCCATATAAGTCCCGAAGCAGGAAACTTTTTATTAGCTCCCCCCATCAGATGTACCTTCACACCATGCCAATCAAATTCCATTTTTTTATACGGATACTGAAACGCTACTATTTGTATTTTTATATCTTTTGAAGTATCCTTTAATGCTTTTAAGTAGTTTTGAAAATAGGTAAAGCAAGTCGTATCTTCTTCATTTCCCGCAAACCCTGGTGTCAAAAAAACAATGTGCATAGATATTTTATTAATTACGAGTAAATTGCATGATAGACTGTGCAGCCCATGATTTTACTTTCAACTTAAAACCTGAAAGGCTTAAATGTTTTTTCTCCAAAAAAAGTTGATACCAGCGCACCTCATTATCCACCCATTTGACGGCATACTCATAATATCGTCTTGGATAAGTTCGTTCAAAATCTCGATCACGGTCGGTACTTTTTTTCCAATCCAGTACTTTCGTTTGTTTAGCTTCTACCTCTTGGTACAGCGATGTCCCTTTTATCGGATACGCTACTGTAATTGTAAATTGATTGGGATTTGCTTCTTTTAGATGCTTGACCGTTTCTTTGATGTCTTCCTCGGTTTCACCAGGATAACCTAGCATGATAAACGTTCCTGCTTCCAAACCATTCGCTCGTGTTTGTCGAATCATTTCTCTGACCCATTGCACATCGACTCGGCGATCCATCGCATCCACAATTTTTTGAGAACCACTTTCCGACCCAATCCAAATTCTAAATGCACCCGCTTCTTTGAGCATCTTAATCACTTCTTCATTCATACGGTCGGCTCTAGAGATACACTCAAATGGGATGATCGCATCTTGCTTGATGATTTCATCTCTAAATTGTTCAATCCATTTATGGCTAACAGAAAAGACATCATCTACAAACCAAATGGTATCAGGGTTGTAGGTTTCTTTAATATGCTTTAATTCTTCGACCACTAATTTGGGCGAACGCCTCCGATAGCTCTGACCATAGACTGCTGTACTACACCACTTACAAGTATAGGGACAACCTCGTTGGGTACTTACCGTCATCGCACTCTGTCCATGAAAGTTTTTCCATGTGTCGAGGTACTCTTGCATATTTATTTTTTTCCGATTCGGAAAAGGTAAGTCGTCTACGGGTCGAATTCTTTCTCGTTCAGCAGTGGTTACAAGTTCACCTCCAATGCTATGATATGCCAAGCCCGTGATATGCCCAAATTCTTCTCTGTTTCCCTTCTCTACGGTTTGAGCAATTTCGAGCATTGTCTGTTCCCCCTCTCCTATTACAGCAATGTTGGCTCCAGTCGAAAGGTAGTCTCTGATATTGTAGCGCACATCAGGTCCACCCAACACAACGACACTATTTTTCAAGCCTTCTTCACTTCGTATAAAGTCGATCATTTCAATGACATTGATCTTTGTCATCAAATTAGTATAGATCGCAATAATGTCTGGTTGTTCTTTTAGGAGATATGTTCTTAATTCTTTTTTGTAGGAAAAGGTTGTGTCAAATACGTCATTCTCTATTCCATGTTGTTCGAGCCAAGCAGATACATACAGGATACCCAAAGGCGGATAAGGGCGCATAATTTTTTGCTCCTTTTCGTCTTCTTTGATAAAATATCCGTGTGTAAAAACTACTTTCATGCGTCTAAAATTATCCGTTTTAGAAAGGTTGCATCTAGTAGATGAATATCATCAACTTAAGAGTTTCTTTGCCTAAGTTTTTGTACC
>JAHDIP010000059.1:0-1962 GCA_020630735.1 Saprospiraceae bacterium
ATGTCTTATCCTGAAATGTGGTTACAATACTAAAAGTACGCAAATGTGAAATAAAATAATTAATCCGCTCTCATTTTTTTCAAAAAGTCTCATTAATAGATGAAGACTGTTCGAAACATTCAAATTTAAAGAAAAACTGAGACCAGATGCCAACTAAGATGTTTATATAAAGGTCATCACAAAAAAAGGAAAGGACGAAAGAAAATGTATGATGGTAAAATTGATTGGTATAAATTTAAAACATGGAAATGGAAACGAGAGAATGATTTAAGGCAAATTAAAGTAATAAATTCCTCAACTTGAAGTTATCTTTTTCCTCTTTACGTCGTTAAAAATACTCGCTGATGCTTGGCATCATCTGTGTTTTTTGCCTAGTTTAGTAGAAAAATATTTATCCAAGATGAGTATCTACTAACTTTAATTTGACTAAAATTACCTATTGAGGTTTTTAGTGTCATAGCCAATAGTTCGAAATTTGGAATTAACCTTACAATTAGGACGTATGCAGGCTAATTGAATAGCTTTTTTTCTGCACAATAAGCAGCAATTTCTTAATTGAAATTGCTGCTTATTTTTTAAGAATGTTTACCAGTTTTTAATAAACTTCTGACTCAAGCGTTGACCATCTTCAGTTATCACTTCGCAAACATAAACAGCACTTGGTAAATTAGTTAAAGCGATGTCTACAGTTTGTGCGTTGTTCTGATGAGGTAAATTAATAGGTCGTCCAATAACATCAAAAATGGTAATCTGTTCCAAAATTGTTCCTTGACCTAAGACTTCTATACGAAGTTGATCATTAGAAGGAATTGTGAAAATATGTAGTCGTTCTTCTAGTAAGTTTTGAGTACTTGTTAAGCAATCTATGTTTTCGAAGCTAACCAAATTACTACAGGTCTCGTCCTCAATATCACTTATTACCAATTCAACTATTTCGACAGGAATATCTAGAGGACCTAAAGTCATAGGTAAATCCCAGTAACTATAGGAACCATAATTATTGCCATTTCCATTAATGCGAAAACCTGTTTGGCTAGTATTTGAATAATCAAAATTTAATTCAACATATAGACCATTATCATCACAAAAGGTTTCGACAAGAACATCTTCTATAGAGCACAAACCACTACAGTTAGGCGATTCTAAATAGGCAAGTCCACCACAATTCAAACTTAAATCCTCAATAACTAGACTATATGTTTCGCCATTGCCTTCGAAAGGTCCTATAGTAATGGGAAGGTCACTGTATTCGTATTGACCAAAATTTTGAGCGTCGTTGGATACTTCAAAACCTTCATCACCTATATTCTCGTATTCAAAATAGAGGACTGCGTAGAATAAGCCATCGTCATTACATTCTAACACCTCAAAGCCAGTTCCATAAATCATACAACTCTCTTGATTACAATCAGGAGTTAAAAATTCTTCTGTTGCACAGCAGTTATCTGAATCGTTTTGACAAACAGTAATCACATCATATTCTTCTCCGCTAGCTGGAAAGTTTTGCAATAGTAAAGGTAAATCATCAAATAAATAATAACCAAAATATTCACCATTTGCATATACTTCAAAGTAATCGTTTGTTACATTTTCGTATTCAATATTGAGATATAAGCCATAGGTGCCATCTGGATTGCATGCTAGTGAAGTAGCAATTATTTCATTAATACTACACTCAGAAGGTCCACAATTTGGAGCGATGAATTCAGCAACAGCAAAACAATCTTGAAATTCAGCATCGACGATTTCGAATAAATATTCTTCTCCATTGCCTACAAGCGGACCAAGTGTAATAGGTAAAGAAGTATATTCAAACGGACCATTATTTGGAGTATCGCCACCAAGGACAAAAGCACCACTTGTATTTTCGTGAATAAAATCCATTACGATATAAAAGTTACCATCATCATCACAATCGGTTGTTTCGATGACGACATCCCGAATATCGCATTCTTGGTTATT
>JAHDIP010000059.1:2062-29973 GCA_020630735.1 Saprospiraceae bacterium
TAGCAAAAGCTTCACCATCACAATCGGTTGTTTCGATGACGACATCCCGAATATCGCATTCTTGGTTAGTGCAACTAGGAGCAACAAGTTCTGTAAAGTTGTTGCAAGCCTCATTTTCTCCATCTACAATTATAAATTCATAAGTGCTACCATTTCCTTCGATGGGACCAAAGGTATAAAAGGTTTCTCCATAAGGAAAGGCTCCATAGTTTTGTCCATTACCGACAATATAAAAATTCTGGTTACCAGGATTTGTTATGTCGAATTCGATATCGACCATAAAAAAGCCATCAGCATCACAAGGGTGGGCTTCAGCATAAACATTTGAAATGGAACATTGAGCAATAGCTATAGAAAGTGATAGCAAAAATAAGCTCGTGAATAGGATAAATCGTCTCATTAATCGTGGATTTTTAATTGTATTATAAAGATGCGATTTTTATTTGTTCATTTATAATACTTTTTTTTGCAAAAATTGAAAAAAAAAGACGATTATTAGTTTTAGTTAATTGATATAGAATGGTTTATGGTTTTTAGAATTGAAAATTATTACATAAAATGAATGCTAGAGAAGTTTGTTAAGTTCAAGGAGTAAAGCCGAGGAGGTCTTATTCTGTTTAAATGACTTTTCATCGATTTTTTTTATCCAATTAATTCCACTTATAGCATTTGTTGTAAAAGCTTCATCTGCCCCATAAATAAAAGAGAAATCAATTTTCTGTTTAATAACATTGATTTTATTTCGCTTTGCCAATTTGACTATAATACTTCGCATGGTGCCTTTTAGGCAGCCTTCATTTAAAGGTGGTGTATATAGTTTTCCATTTTTGACAAAAAAAATATTTGCTCTTGATGTTTCCGCAATTCGATCATATTCATTGGCTAGTAAAGCATCATCAAATTTATTTTCTTTACTAAAAATACTTGCTAGAATATAAATTAGGCTATTGGAAGTTTTTATATTCGAAAGGGAATTGCAAGCCAAATAATTTTCGGTATAGATTCCTAATGTTAGACCTTCGGGATTTAGTTGAAATGTAGGAGTCCCAAACTCTTGAGCTTGAATACAAAAAATTACTTGATTCGAATGAGGTGTATACAATCCACCTGGTTTCCTGAAAACAGAAAGTCGAATTCTAAGATTAGCTTTTTTATATATTAATTTGGAAATTTCTTTTTTGAAAAATGCTGTTGAATATTTTTTTGGAATCTTTAGTTTTAATGTTTTCATCCCTTTTTTTAATCGTTTGATATGCAAGGATAAAAAGGGCATTTTGCCATTCAATATTCGTATACTTTCAAATAGACCATCACCATACTTTAATGCTCTATTTTCGATAGAAAATAGAGCTCGTTTTTTAGGTAAAATAGTTCCGTTTAGGTTTATTGATTTGATAGACATGAATATGCTAGATTAAAAATTTAATTTACAATATACAAACTTTATTCTTATTTTGGCGGTATGAAATACATGAAAACGAATCATACTCTTTTGCTTGCTATTGGTCTACTTTATACTAGTATTGCTTTTGCTCAACCATTTGAACATGCGCCAAAGACTCCTCGAAAAGTCAAAAAAATAGTAGAATGGCTTAAAACGGATTTAGAGGGAAAAGCCACAAAGGGAAGTACAAGCTATTTTGATGAAAGTGGAAACTTATTATCCTATTATCACGACGACGATACGATAGATGATCGAATTGTAAGGCGATATGATGGGCAAAACAGAATGATAGAAAGTAAAGATGGGAGTGGTATTGAAAGTAGAACAAGTACTTTTTCTTATCAAAAAGATCAAATAACAGAACTAACAAGTTATAAAACAAGTACGTATAAAAAGATTCAATTTTTTAGTCCTAAGAAGAAAATTTTAGAAGAAAAAACTTATGTAAAAGGAGAGGGGATAGGTGAAAAATGGATACTAAAAGATAGGATTATTTATACCTATACGAGTAAAGATAGTTTGAAAGGAGAAATGTATTATTCGCATTTAAACTTGCATGGTGGTAAGGGGGCAAATAAGAGAAAAACACTTCATTTTTATGATCCAGATACTCAACTAAAATCAAAGACAATCTATTACGATTTTGATAAATCCATTCGTATTCGTACCACTTATGATTATACAAAGAAACGGAAAATAAGCAAAATTACACACCATCATATGCTTGATGACGCTATACATACTAAAGAGTTTTTATATCGTAAAGATGGATCGCTTTGGCAAATCATTTCCAATATTGGTGAGAAAAAAAATGTCCAAATATTTCAAGAAGGCAAATTAATTCGTTTACGTAGTTATATGAGTGGAAATATTTTTTTAGTAATTGATTATCAATATATTTACTACTGATTTGAGTTGAAGTGCTTTTGTAAAGCAATTAATGGTTCAGGTTTTTTGTCGAGTGCATTAAGCATATTATTTACCAAATCTAAGGGATTTAGATTGTTTACGGGGTCTGCTAAAAGCTTAAATTCTGTATCAATAATAGTTACAACTGGATTTGATGTATCTGATTCTTTTACTACCTGGAGTAAGTCTGTATTTTTTATTTCAGAAGCATTGAGAAAAGCAACTGGGATAAAATTATATTCTATAGCATCAACGATTCCTTTGTTCGATAATACTTCTTTTCCAAATCGTTTACAGTTTGAACAGGTATTGGTATCTCCAATAAGAATTAGTATTGGTTTAGAATGTTGAGTTGCTAGAGCGCGAGCTTCTTTAATATTTCTAAACCAATTTACGTTGCCTAACTCTTCGATAGTTGAGTTATTTTCTAATAAATCAGTTTTGGGAGATTTTGTGTTTGTGGATGTCGAAGGGCTTTGCAATTTTATGATTAATAAAATTGCTGCAATAACAAAAGCAATTGCTATTGATGTTTTCTCAATATTTTTCATTTTTGTGTTAGTTTCTATGTGTATTGTATGTAGGCTTTTCCTAAAATAATATTTAGTCCGCCTTCAATAAAACAGGGCAGACAAAAAAATATTTTTATTTGAGATAAAGGCAATGAGGGCGCAAATATATGTAAATATTTAACGAGAAAAAACGATGTTATGTTATATTTTTTTAATGTATAATTTATTTATTGTAATGATCATCCCAGTTTTTAGCATTGGGTTCTCCCAACTTACCCAGACTTTTAGCAACAATCATAGAAACAGTAGCATCTCCTGTAATATTGATAACAGTTCTACACATATCTAAAGGACGATCAACAGCAAAAATAAGTGCTAATCCGATAGGCAATAACTCAGGTGGAAAGCCTACAGCATCAAGTACAATTACAAGCATAACCATACCAGCACCTGGAACAGCAGCGGAACCAATAGAAGCCATTAATGCCGTAAGTATAATGGTCATTTGATTACTAAATACCAGTCCTTCGGGCCAAAGAACTTGCATAATGAATACAGCTGCGACGGCTTGGTATAGGCTTGTTCCGTCCATATTTATCGTTGCTCCAACAGGCAATACAAAGCTGGTCACTTCTTTATCAACACCCAAATGTTCTTCTACACGTTCCATTGTTACTGGTAAGGTAGCTGCACTTGAACTGGTCGAGAATGCCAATAGTTGTGCTGGAGAAATTTGTTTTAAAAACCAAAGCGGGGATTTTCCGACATATGTAGACACAAGAACACAATAGAAACCTACCATCATTGCTAGACCCAGAACAACTACACCAGCATATCTAAGCAAGGCTAAGAGTATGGCGGGATCATCGGCACTTACGATTACGGTGGCTAATAATGCAAAGACAGCGAAGGGGGCTGTTAGCATAATTAGATCCACGATTTTGAGTACCACTTCATTTAGCGAATCAAAAAAGTCTTTTAGTGGTTTGGCTTTCTTTTCTTCTATCAACAGCAAACTTATTCCTAGTAAAATTGTGAAGAAAATGACTTGTAACATCATTTTATTATTACTCATTGCTTTGATCGCATTATCAGGAACCATATCGACAATAAATTGCAATGGTCCAGTTTCTTTTTGTTTTCCAGCTTCAGCAATTTTGGCTTGTACGCTTTTATTATCTGAATATTTTTCCTTGAGTTTTGTTACCGTTTCTTGGGTGATCCCATTTCCAGGTTGCATTACATTTACTAGACCTAAACCAATGGTAATGGCAAAAATAGTGGTGACAACATAGATAACAATCGTACGAATACCCATATTTTGGAATTTCGAAATATCTTTTAGATCGGATATCCCTTTAACCAAAGAAGCAACTATGAGTGGTACTGCAATCAGTTTAAGCATTCTGACAAATATCGAACCTACAGGTTGAATCCAGTTTTTTACAAAATCTGCGCCACCAGAAATACTTGTCATGATTACTCCGAAAATGATACCGAGCACCATTCCAATCATTATTTGCCAATGTAATGCTAATTTTCTCATTTGATTTCGACTTTTTTTTATTTAAAAATCTATATTATTTTCTAATGTTTTTTTACTTAAATAGTGCACCTCAATTAAGAGGATTTTGATAACGATTTAGCGGGGCACTTGCTTTGTAGTTCGGAATTAACTTTCCTTATCTTTTTTTAGATACTTATTTAATTGCTCTTGTCATTTCTCGTTTGCCAGGAGGTCCTTTAAGCGCTTCTACCTCAAATCCAATACTTTTGAGTCTTCGTTTTACGACACCTTTTGCACAATAAGTGACTAAGATACCATCTTGTTTGAGTGCCTTATACATCTTTGTCAAGATTGGTTCTTCCCAAATTTCTGGTTGAGCATTGGGTGCGAAAGCATCAAAATAGATTATATCAAAATGATTTTCATATTGAATATCTTCAAATAATATTTTATCTTTTTGTAGAGAAAATTGTTCCCCTAATTGGTGTTGCTTTCCCCATTTTTTATCGTGTATATCAAAAAATAATTTTTCGTGTTCTGTTGCGTTTAATAGTTGAATATAATTGAGTTCATTGAATTGTTGTTTTGGGATAGGAAATGCCTCTACAGCCGTATAGTCGATTTTAAGATTCCGCTTTACTGCTTCTAAATAGGTCATAAAGCAATTGAGTCCTGTACCAAAACCGATATCAAGAATGGCAATTTCCTTTTGTATTACCGCTTTTATTCTTAAAGCTGCATCTATAAAGACGTGTTGTGTTTCTTGAATAGCTCCGTATTTGGAGTGATAAGCTACTCCAAATTTTTCAGAATATATTGAATGAGATCCGTCTTCCGTCAGTATTAATTTATCAGTCATTAAAGTTTAGTCTAAAATACTTTTTAATGCTTGGGGAGCAATATACTATTTTTTTAATCGAATACTTTAGTTATTTAGCCAAAAAATAACCTTAGATGAAGATGAAAAATATGTTTTAGCAGTATCTTAAACTTTGTTAATTATCCTCAATATCAGCCAAAAAATGCTTATATTGTTTAGAACAAATGTATTACCCAATGAGATTATTACTATTTTTTTTGTGCCTATCTCCGTTTGGACTGATTGCACAAAGTATAGACGATTCTATTCTTCAGTTAGAGTCAGAACTATCTACGATTGAGGAACGAAAAGTAGAATTATATAAAAAAATGGAAGGGCTTAAGCTTAAAAGAGTCCAACGTGATCTTCAAAAGATGGCTTTGCCCAAGTTAGAACCGAATGAGGAGGTGATTAATCATTCCTGTCTAAGCTTAGTGTATAGCGAAAAGCATGAACAAGCAAAATGGGTTGCACATATCATTATTCCTGATGTTACCAAAGGTTCTGTAATTCGTACAAATGATTTTAGAGAAGACCCGAAAGTGAAAACCAATAGTGCCGTTGAAAAAGATTATTTTCTGAAAATTGAAAATGATGATGGCTCAATCGCTTATGATGGTTTTGGTTATGATAGAGGACACCTTGCTCCATCTGCTGATTTTAGATGGTCTCAACAAGCCTTATCTGAATCCTATTTTTACTCCAATATGTCTCCTCAGCTAGCAGAATTTAATCGGGGAAAGTGGGCCGAATTAGAACACCTAATCAGAGGTTATTTGTACAATAACCCTGAAACACAAGTCTTTGTCGTTACAGGTCCCGTTTTAGAAGACGATCTACCAGTCATCGAACGAAGCATCAATAAGGTGAGTATTCCTAAATTATATTTCAAAGTAGCAGTTGATCTAGAAAACAAAAAAGCAATTGGCTTTTTAATGCCTAACGAGAAAATAGACTACCCAATAGAATCCTTTGCTGTTTCGATTGATAAAGTAGAGGAAGAAACAGGAATAGATTTTTTTCCAAACTTACCCGACGATGTTGAAAATAGCTTAGAGGTTCAAAAAGATATTAGGCCATGGTTTTCTGAAAAAGAAAAGGGAGATGTAACGCCACTTCATGCACCTAGTTTGCCGCCTTATACCTTCAATACTATTCAGGCAAAAAAATATATGAATTCTCCTAAAAAAATAAAAGTATGCGGTACCGTAGTAAGCAGTAAACGTACTAGAAAAGGAAATATGTTTTTGAACTTAGATAAAAAATTTCCGAATCAAGTGTTCTCTGTTTTTATTCGAAAAGAACATTTGGTTAATTTTTCTTATGATTTAACAGAAGAATTAAATGGGAAACAAATATGCTTAACTGGCTTAATCAAAGATTTTAACGGAGTCCCTACTATGAGTATAGAAGGGGAAAACCAAATTCGTTTTTATAAAGAAGTCGATTATTAAAAAAACCTACCTAAATAGAATAATAAAATTCTATTCGGTAGGTCAATCTAGTACACAAAGCTTATATTAAAAAAAAAGTTACTTCACATCAGTTATTAATAATCATCTTATTTGACAATTTTTGTTGTCCATCTTTTATGGTATAAATGTACATGCCATTGCTCAGTTGACTTCCGTCAAACTCAATAGTATTTATACCGCTATTTACCGTTATGTTTCGTTGGTGTATTTCGTTTCCGATTAAGTCATAAACTATAAATTCTAAATCAGTATTTCTTGGTGCTTGAATTTCAACTTGAGTAAAACCTGAAAAAGGATTCGGTGTGTTTTGAAGTTCGAAACCTTCTTGTTGTAAATTGTTTGTCGCAACTGTACTGAATAAATCAATGGTGTATTGTGAATCTAATAAATCTCCAGGTACCGAATCGCAGAGCACTAAATTATTGATTGACTCAAAACAAGCGTCTAAGACCAAATTATAACTACCCTCAGCATTATTTTCAGTAGGTATTCCCTTTACAACTACGCAACCTTGCGTTAATGCAAGAAACAAACAATCATTAGGAACGCATTCATAATAAAGCCCTTCAGGTAAATATCGAATGCTATCTAAACGTACCCAATAAAGCGGGAATAGATTGCCTTGTACTTCTACTTCATCAGGGACATTAAACGTGAATACTTGCTCATACTCGACACCAATATATGCAGGGTTTAGACCTTGCTCTGGTGTAGGGCAAATGATACAGGTGTCTGGTGCATTAGGATCGGGAACACATTGTCCAATCACAATATTACTTGCTAAGAAAAGAATTAAAATTGCACATAAGTTTTTCATATTAGTAGGTTGTTAATTATAGGTTGAAAAATTATTTAAAAAAAGGTTCGTCCTTTATCACCTCTCTCATCAGAAAAAGAACGAACCAACTTCCATAGCTTATAATTCGAGAGTAAAAATTGGATTTTCGTAAAAAGAAAGCACCTCTTGCCTATGAATGGACATAGGTCTGGCTAGGCAAAGAAGTGCTTTGCTGAACTTGAAAAAATAAAAAGTTGCTTAAATTAAAATTTTAGTTTTCGATAAAACGGGTATTATTTTGTTAAAATATTTTTTACATAGTCGTCATTAATGTTTCTAATTTTTAGGATGTAAAACCCTTTTGGGATATCTTGTATACTTACCAGTATTCGGTTATCGGATCATCATCAGTTGCTATCCTTTTATTTTCAGTAGCTTTAAACGTTTGGCAACCCAAAAACCACTTTGGTTTCAGTATATATTTAGTTCTCCATGCTGTTCACGCTTTTCATTGAACAACACTAATTACATTTTTTTATTTTTGAAAGTGCACTTGTCTTCTTCAGTTTCTTTTAGTCTCTTTTTAGTATTTTTTTCATAATCTTTTGCTCATCCATTACAATTTCTAAAAAATAAGTCCCTGAATCAAGATGATCTATCTGTAAGGTATATTGATTCCAGCCTTCAAATAATTTGTTAGTAGCACCGACTGTTTTCACAGATTGACCAAGAGTATTATATAATTTGAATTGTATATCTTTTTGCTGTTGAACATTTATGTTTATATGGACTTCATTAATTGATGGATTAGGATAAATGATCAATTCTTTTGGTTTAATAGTCAATTCCGTTGGACAATCATCAACCTCAATATTTGTGATAACCAAGCTATCACAACCTGTAGTAGCAATATAGAAGTCAATAAGAGTGGTATCTTGACTATAGGTTATGCCTTCATATTCATTACAAGAATAAATTAAGGTATCAATAATGGTCTCTTCATTTTCAATAATATTCAGATAGGTTATGTCCAAAATGTCTCCATTTGGAAAAGGGAAAAACGGAATTTCTCCAGAATAATTACTTTCACAAACATCCATTTGGGTAACTAAAATAGAAGGCGTGATTTCGATATTGTGAATCACTTCATTACTTGTCATTGGAAGTTGATCGAAATATACAGTAGCTCGATTAGAAAGAATACTACCTTCTGCAATTCCACTTTTAAGGTCTATCTTAAACTTGATATATCCATACGATCCTACTTCGTCAATTGCACTACTAGGTAGATTTATATCTTCGAAAGCAACCGTTAAAACATTGCCATTTAAGGACCAACTATATTCATGATTACTTGCACCCATTCGCAAGGTTTCGGTATCTAAAAGTGAGGATAAAGTATCCTTAATATAGATTGTACTAATAGACTCATCTTCTGTGTTTTGAAAACGGATATAATAGTCAAGCGCTGTATTATGAGCAATCAAATTTTCTTCTCCAACATTGATTCCAAGAGGGGAGGCCTTTTTCTCTATCATAGGAATACTACTCACATTTTCTTGGCAATCTATCGAGACACTATTTGCAAGATCATTTTGAGGCATCTGCGTAATATGTCCAACAGACATTTCATCCAGTTCTGTCCCACAGCCTTCCATGGCTGCTTGGGTAACAAGTCGATCAAGTTCAGTATAGGATTGTGGAGTCAATAACCACCATGTACTGTTATTAGATTCAACTTTTATTTCTTTTTTGCCACCTGCAGCGAGCTGGAATGTACCTATAATAAAACTAACATCTATATCATTCAAAATATTAGCATCAAAAAATAATGCTTCATCTTCGATAACAATATTAGAATGTATAATTTCAGCTTCATTCCATTCAAACAAATCAAATGATGGTAAAATCATCCGTAAAGCTTCATCTTCGATAACAATATAATAAAGCTCTTGACTCATAGATTCGCCTATATTTAACAGCTCAAAACGAATGGAGTCATCTTCACAGAAAGCATTTCCATCAATAATAGACCCATCTGAATTAAGGGAAGGTGTACAGAAATTGTCAGCAGTAATCTCTGCCTCTGTACAGTGAGTCATTCCTTCAACGGTATCACAAGCAAGTGCTGTTTGAACCTGTATTTCATTACATACGCCTGGTTGAATATCTCCTAACTCTATCAAATATTCGTTATTTCCTAAAAAGGTATATGGCAGATCAATTCCATTACTTTGTACTAATAATTTACGGTCAAACTTGATTCGCAATTTAGCGTTTGAAGCTACAAATAGACCATTATTGCAATAATGAACATCATAAGTATTATTGATACAAGGTCGGAGTAATGCGGTAGAAATATCGACTTCTAATTCGGGACAATTATCAGGAGGAGTATTAGCAAAAGTAGTTCGTAAATTACTCTCTAATGTTGACGTATTATTTTCAGTTGCCCATCCATAACTTACCAGTAGTAGAAGGCTACTGAACTGTAATAGTTTGAGAATGTTGGGCAATGTCTTCATACGTTTTGTCTTTTTGTGTACTGCTTGGTTAACATTGAAAAATAACTATTAATTTCAAGAAAACCTTTTAAATCAGGCATTTATTTACTGCCTTTATACAAAGATGCCATCATCTTTCTACTTTTGAAAGAACAAAAAGATAACATTCTACAATAGTTATTTTTTATAAAATCATATAATTATTGTATTTTAAGGTGAATTTCTACAAAAAATATATTGAAATTTAATGGAAAATACTAAAGTTTTTTTGGCTTTGAGGGCATTAGATGCTTGGGAACGGCGTCATTTTATGCAGTTTATAGCATCTCCGTTCTATAATAAGCGTCAAGATTTGATTGATTTGTACTCCTTTTTTTGTTCGGAATGTAAAAGAGAGGGAGCTCGATTTGAAAGCAAAGAAGCTTTTAGTTACGTCTACCCAAACCAACCTTTTGATGAAAAAGTATTTTATTTATTGCTCAGTAGGTTATTGAAGTTGTTAGAACAATTTTTAATCACTAGAGAATTTGAATTGAATAAAGCTGCACAGAAAATTTATTTAGCGAAAGCTTACCAAAAGTTGAATCTTGAAAAACTGTTTAAACGTTCGTTATCAGAAGCAGAAAAAATAGCAAATAAGGCAGTGTTGAGGGATGCTAACTATTGGAGAGAAAGTTATGAACGGGAATATGCCTTTTACGAATATATTAGTAGCAAGAGTAGATTGAAAGAGACAAACTTGGATAAAGTATTTGCAGATTTTGATATCTATTTTTTAAGTGAAAAGATGAAGCATTTTTGTTTTCAATTGTCCCATCAGTCTGTGTACAAAAAAGAATATGATCCAACTTTAGCCAATCTATTGGTCAAATATATTAATGATCGAAAAGAGTTGCAAGAACATCCTGCTCTTGCCATTTATTTTTTTTGTTACCAAGCGCTTACTGCCGACGAAGGCAATAATGCTTTTTTTTGGAAGTTCCGTTTATTGACGAATGAAAGCAAAGGGCAATTCCAACAAGTAGAATTGAGAGATATCTATTTGCTAGCGCTTAATTATTGTATTCGTCAATTTAATAATGGTAAAGAAGCTTTTTTTAGAGAAGGTTTTGAATTATATCGTTCGGGAATAGAACAGGATATTTTATTAGACAAAGGAATTATTTCTCGTTTTACATTTAGTAACGTCGTCACTTTTGGTTTGCGTTTAAGGGAGTATGATTGGGTCGAAAATTTTATAGAACAGTACAAAACGACTTTAAGTAAAAATTATGCTGCCGAAATCATTTCCTATAATTTAGGAAGATTGTGGTATGAACAGAAAAAATATGAAGAAGCCATAGAGGTTTTATTACAATTTAATTCTAAAGATTATTTACATCTTTTGAGATCAAAAACATTATTGCTAAAAATGTATTACGAACGGCAAGATATGGATGCACTTGAAGCGCTGTTAGATAGTATGCGTGTCAATCTCAACCGAAAAGGATTATTAAGTGCATCCAAAAAGGAAAACTTCAAATATATTCTTCGCTTTGCAAAACAACTAATAGAATTAAAACCCTACGACAAGGCGCAGAAAACTAAATTACTACTTACTATTGAACAGTCAAATTTTAGCGAAAAAGAATGGTTTGTAAATCAATTAAAACTAAATTAATTTGCCTTAAAGTTGAGTAGTTCGTTGTCGAAGTGAATGATCAGCTAAGACTAGTGCAGCCATAGCCTCTACGATAGGTACTGCTCTAGGAACAACACAAGGATCATGTCTGCCTTTGCCTGTTACCGTAACATTTTCGCCCGCTTCATTTACAGAATCTTGTTCATTTACAATAGTAGCTACAGGTTTGAATGCTAAACGAAAATAAATATCCATACCATTTGATATACCACCTTGTACTCCTCCCGAAAAATTTGTTTTGGTTTTTATAAGACCATCCTCTTGATAAAAAAGATCATTATGCTCTGAGCCTTTCATCGTGACACCTTCAAAACCAGAACCATATTCGAACCCTTTGCAAGCATTGATGCTTAACATCGCTTTTGCCAAGTCGGCATGTAATTTATCAAAAGCAGGTTCTCCTAATCCAGCTGGACAACCTTTAACGACACAACTTACGACACCACCAATTGTATCACCAGCTTTTCGAATCGCTTTAATGTGAGTGATCATCTTTTCTGCGATTTCTAAATCTGGGCAACGCACAGCTGTTGATTCAATTTGATTTAAATCTAAAGCTTGATATTTTTTGGCAATGGCTATATGACCAACTTGACTAACATAGGCATCAATTTGTATCCCGTTATGTTTTAGGTAAAGTTTGGCAATGGCACCAGCAGCAACTCTAGCAGCAGTTTCTCGAGCAGAAGAACGACCACCACCCCGATAGTCTCGTTGACCATATTTTGCATGGTAGGTAAAATCAGCGTGAGAAGGGCGAAACTTATCAGCTATATGGCTATAATCTTTTGAGCGTGCATCTTTATTAAAAATCACCATAGAAATAGGTGTACCTGTGCTTTTTCCTTCAAAAACACCAGAAAGAATTTGTGCAATATCGCTTTCTTTTCGTTGAGTCACAATATTGGATTGTCCTGGTCGCCTTCGGTCAAGTTCTTGCTGTATAAAGTTCTCATCTATGGCTAAGCCAGCTGGGCAACCGTCTATAATAACACCAATTGCTTTGCCATGTGATTCACCAAAAGTCGTAATTCTAAATGCTTGTCCAAAAATATTTCCTCCCACGTTTGTTCGTTTAGATCAAAAAAATCAATATTACGAATAGTAAGGGAGAATAACAAAAAAAGCTCTAAATTCGATAGAATTTTAGAGCTTAGTAACGGACGAAAAGCGTCAGAAACATCAATAAGTAAAAAGTCTTAGTGTTGTTTAATACTTTACCTAGGAATAATATAACAACTATAATTTATTGATAACAATTTCGGTTCTTCTATTTTGTTGATGCTCTATTTCAGAACAGGGTTGACCATCACCACAATTATTTACTAAATTACTTTCTCCATAACCAATAGCTTTGATACGATGGCTAGAGATACCTCTAGAAATAATATACTGAACAGCAGATTGTGCTCTTTTGCTAGAAAGTGATTGATTGTATTCCGTTTTTCCTCTGGAGTCGGTATGAGAAGTCAAGTCTATTTCCATTGTTGGATAGGTATTCATTAATTCCACAATTCGATCCAATTCTTGTCGAGCATCAGGTCTGATATTAGCGGCATTATAGTCGTAATAAATATTTTCCACATTTATTTTTTGCCCCACTTTAAAACGTCTATTTTTATCTCCTAAAAAATGAGTGATCACTTTGGTCTCTACTTTTGTTTTGATAGGTTTCATTTCGATAGTAGAGGTAGCGATTTTGTTGCAATCGCTATTATCTTTATAAGAAAAAATATATTCGTTGTATTCAAAGTTGTTTTTGTAGGTCAATATTTTATACTTATTCTGACAAATTAAATTTGCTGTAAAGCTACCATTAGATGAGCTCTTGGTTTCAATAACTTTACCTGTTTTCGTTTCAATGATTTTTACATTTGCTCCGCTTATAGGAGTTCCTTTTTCTTTATCAACCACAGTCCAATTGAAAGGAGAAGTAGCTTCTTTTTTAGGAGACATAAGTACGGTATAAGGTTCATCAATATGAGCTATGTCTTTTCCATAAATCACCATTTTTCGTTCGGTATAGCCATTTTTTTGGAAATAAAGAATGTATTTATTTGAAGGATTAAGCGTGTAATAAAAAGCGCCATCTAGATCAGAAGACATCGTACGCTTATCAATAATTCGTTCTTTCGTTTCCGTTTGTTCTACTAGATATGCTAGTTGTTCTTGATCCAATGATTGCTGGAAAAGATTATCTTTTTCTCTGTTTCCTTCTGTAGCAATTTCTAAAACAACAATCGAAGCACTATTAATTTTAGAAAGTGAGTTTGCATCAGATATACGGAAAAGTTTATCTACTGTTTTAGGTTTGGTTTCCTTAGCGACTTCTTCTGTTGTTTCTTCTGTAGTACTCCACGCATAAATATCATCTTTCCCCATTCCTTTCACACGATTGGAAGCAAAGTAACCTTCTTGATTTCCTTCAAGCATTGAAAAACTAAAGTCATCTTTTTTAGAATTAAAAGGTGCACCAAGGTTTTGTGGTTTTTGCCATTCAGAATCTATTTGTTGTGTTTTAAAAATATCTAGTCCACCTATACTTCTATGATTATTGGAAGAAAAATATAATTCTCCTTCTTCTGAAACAAACGGAAAAAGTTCGTTCCCCGAAGTATTAATTGAAGCCCCAAGGTTTTGCGGCTCTTGCCATTCATCATCGACTAATTGACTAACATACAAGTCCATTCCACCAAAACCGCCTTTTTTATCTGAAGCAAAATAGAGGTATTTGCCGTTTACTGATAAGGTTGGGTGACAGAAGGTATATTTTTTTTCATTAAAACTTAATGCCTTTACAGCAGTCCAACTTCCATTTTTTAAAATTGCAGTATATAATTGTAATCCTTTATTTCCATTAGCTAAACGACCACCTTTTGTTGATCGTGAAAAAATAATAGTTGTCCCATCTGAACTAAAAGTTGCTGAACCATCATGGTACAATTTATTAAGAGTAGTGCTAAATGGGGTAGGTGTATTAAAATCATCCTGATCATTTTTTTCTGCATAAAACAAATCACAAAAATGATCTTCCGTCCAGCTATCTTTTATATTCGTTATTTTATTTGTGCTACGAGTAGAAGTGAACACAACCCCATTTTTGTAAGGAACTGGACTGAAATCTACATAAGGACTATTTAACTGCTCTATGTTTTTTATTTGAACAGCAGTATTCTTGCGAACTAATTCTGCACAAGAATTATTTAATTCAAAATCGGTTGATGGATTAGCAGTTTTATATTTGTTAAACCATTTTTTTGCATCGTTGCAGTTTCCATTGCTTTGTAAGACTTGTGCGTAATGTAAATAATGCTCCTCATTTTGAGTTTGATGTATAAACTTGGAATACCAAAATGCGGCATCTTCACTCTCGCTATTTAAACGATAAGCATTTGCTAGTTTTTCCATCTCAGCAACTTCAAGCGTATTTTTAGCTTTCAGCTTTTTGTATAATTCAATAGAGGAACGGTAAGCTAAGTGCTTATAAAGTCGGCCAGCTTTTTTGGACTTTCTATCTTTATTTGGATTGTTTTTTAATGTGTCAGCATTAGTATAACAAATGTAAGAAACTTGCTCAAACTGTATGTTATTCTGGTTTTGACTTTTTCCCATTATCAGAAAACTGATCGAAAAAGTAAAAAGTAGTATTATATTTTTCATTGGTCTATTTTATTTGTCTGATGGTAAACTTTGACTAGAAACTCAGTATAGTTTTCTTTTTAGAAATACCTCAAGTGATTTCTACCTGCTTTATCATAATTAAATTGATATTCTAGCATTACCTCAAAGGTGCCAGAACTATATTGATTCAGTTCCGATACGGTAAAATCAAAAGCAATTCCAGTTTTAAGTTGTTGACTTAATTGATATTGTAAAACTGCATCTACAGAATCGCCGAGTCGATAAGTAGCACCTACCCAAAACATATCCATAAATAAAAAACTAGCATTAAAATCAATATCGAAAGGAGAGTTTGGATTATACTTTAATAAAACGGCTGGTTTAAAAGCTACTTTGGGATTTATTTGAGCAATATAGCCAGCCATCAAATAATAAGTCTGTAGACTACTTCTACTTGTACCACTAACTTGACGGTCACTATAATAAACGTTTTTCATTAATTCAGGAGCAGATAAGCCGACATAAAATTTAGGGTGAGAATAGTAAGCACCTACACCAAAGTTAGGCGACCACTGTCCTTGTTCAATAGTAGGAACATGATCATCGCCGCTATCCAGAGTTATAGCTTCATCCCAGGCAGTTTGTCCATGCATCATTTGACCCTTAAGACCAAAACTCAAATTAGCATTATTGGGCATCGGCATCCGATAGGCATAAGATAATTCAATAGCTCTCGTATTCATCATTCCAATTCGGTCGGATAAAACTGATAAGCCAATGCCACATTTGTTATTGAAAAAGGGAGTATGCATATGAGCGTTCAAACTTTGAGGTGCCCCGTCAAGACCAGTCCATTGATTTCGATATATCGAGGAAAAAGTAAGAACTTCTTTGCTGCCAGCATAAGCAGGGTTATATCCCAATTTATTGAACATAAACTGAGTAAATTGTGCTTCTTGTTGGGCATTCATATGCAAGCAAGAAACAAGCATAATGAATAGAGTAAATCGTGTTTTCATTATTATAGGTTTAATCAACTAGTTACTAATTATTGAATAATCAATAATTAGTAATTTTATAATCTGAATAATTTGGTTTTAGAAAATAATCGGAAATCGGAAATAGACCGATTATTTTTTTAGGCTTGACGGTAGGAAAAAAGGAAATAGAAGGACAACCTTGATGAGCGAAGCTCATGTTGGGGTAATTCAGTAGGAAAAGACAACCTTGTTTATTTGGAAATAGTTTCTCTTTATTGTTAGGGTCAATTTTGGCTATTTCTGAGTGAAAAATAAAATAAAAATGAGGAATATGTGACGGTCTATTTTTGTGATAACTTATTGAATGTTTTTAGATATTAGTCACTAAATTAAGTTTTATGTAGATTTAAAGCTTAAAAATTAACTTTTTTGATATAAACTTTTAAGGTAATTTGATCACTCTATGAAATAGCTTATCTTTGGGCTCTCATTTTGACAATGAATTATAAAGTTGTTTCACTCAAACTTAGGTATGAATTTATTAGCATCTTCCAATAGATCGAAAGTCGTAGAAAGTATTAGTCAGAACAATGTTGATCTTCTTGTCGTTGGAGGTGGAGTTACTGGAGCAGGAATTGCCCTTGATGCCGCTTCTAGAGGACTAAAAGTAATATTAGTAGAAAAAAATGATTTTGCTTCAGGTACGAGTAGTAAATCAACGAAGTTGATACATGGTGGTCTGCGTTATCTAAAACAATTAGAGATTAACTTAGTACGTGAAGTTGGAAGTGAACGTGCAATTGTACATCGCCTTGCTCCTCATTTAGTTGTTCCTGAAAAGATGCTCTTACCATTGATCGAAGGTGGAACACTCGGCTATTATTCAACTTCTTTTGCCTTAAAAGTTTATGATGTATTGGCTGGTGTAGGTGGAGAAGACAAAAGGCGAATGTTATCCAAAAAAGAGACGTTGACATTTGAACCCCTGCTGCGACAAGACATTTTGAAAAGTGGAGGTATTTATGCAGAATATAGAACGGATGATGCTCGATTGACAATTGAGTTAATAAAAAAAGCTGCAAGTTTTGGCGCTATCAGTCTCAACTATGTCCGTGTAGATAATTTTATTTATGACCAAGGAAAAATAAAAGGAGCAAATTGCACAGATTTACATTCTAATAATTCATTAACTATTAACGCTAAATATGTAATTAGTGCAACAGGTCCTTGGGTCGATCAACTTCGCAAAAAAGACAAATCATTAACGGCTAAACATTTGTTCCTTTCAAAAGGAGTTCATTTGGTCGTGCCTTATGAAAAATTACCTTTAAAGCAGTCTATATATTTTGATGTGCCTGATGGCAGAATGATTTTTACGATTCCTCGTCATCGAACAACTTATATTGGCACAACGGATACACCCTATAAAGGAGATATCAATAAAGTCTTAACCAATAGAGAAGATGTCAATTATTTAATTCAAGCAGTAAATAATATGTTTCCTTCGGCTCAATTAAAAGTCGAAGATGTAGAATCGAGTTGGGCAGGCTTGCGACCTTTAATTTTTGAAGAGGGAAAATCGGCTTCTGAAATTTCTCGTAAAGACGAAATCTTCGAATCAAAATCTGGTTTGTTATCTATTGCAGGAGGAAAATTAACAGGTTATCGGAAAATGGCTGAACGAATTGTTGATATGGTAGCTGATCGGTATGAAGATAGTTTGAAAAAAGATTTAAAAGATTGTTATACCGAAAGTATAAGATTAAGTGATGGCAGTTTAAAAAATGCAGAGGATGTGATTCGTTACAAAAAAGAATTGTTAGAAATATTGCAGCCTTATAATTTAGAACAATATACCTCTGATTATTTAGTTCATAATTATGGTAAACAGGCGACTATAATTATTGATGAAATGATAAAAAAAGGTACGGTAGATGAATTAGCATTAATTCGTGCAGAAATGAACTATTGTATGAAGCATGAATTAATACTGAGTATTGCTGATTTTTTTATTAGAAGAACAGGGCGTCTATATTTTGATATCAACAGTGTAAAACGCCATAAAGAAACGATACTTTCTGATTTTCAAAACCTCTTAAATTGGGATGACGAAAAGCGAACCTTCGAGGCGGAACAATTAGATCAAGCTATATTTGAAGCATCAAACTTCGAATTATCAAAAGTCTAAAATTTGCCTTTATAAAGTGTACTAAGTACATTGTAAATCAATATAATACCTAAGATATGAATGAAGAAACTTCAAAAGTAATAGTTGAAAAAGAAGTAGAAAAAAAGAAATTGGACAATTCGAAGGTGGCTGATATGGCTCAAGTTGAAGGCCATGAGCGTTTTCCTGATGCTTATACCATTTACAAAGCTGATGAAATAGAAAGTGTAAGAGTAGAAGATCATTCGTTTTTCTTCAAGTGTAAAAATGGAATCATCTTAAAAATAGAAGTACTCACAAATCGAATGTTTCGTTTACGTTATGCAATAAAAGGAGATATTCAACGAGACTTTTCTTACGCAATAGATGAGGGGTTTACAAAAAAAGAAATCAAGATTGATTTTGAAGAAAATGCTGAACAATATAGTATTCGTACATCTAAGATTTGGTGTCGAATAAGTAAGTCTAAAATGCTAGTTCATTTTTATACAATAAATGGTTTAGCGATATTAGAAGATGAAGAAGGTTTTAGTGCAAAAGAAATGATTTTAGGTGGATTGGTAGATGTTGGCGTTTCTAAAAAATCTCCTGAAGGAGAACAATACTTAGGTCTTGGAGATAAAGCATTTAACCTTAATTTACGAGGACAAAAATTTGAAAATTGGTGTACTGATGCTTTCGCTTACGGAAAAGATACCGACCCACTTTATCGTGCAATTCCGTTTTATTACGGTTTGCAAAATGGAGAATCTTATGGTGTCTTTTTAGATAACACCTATCGTAGTCATTTCGATTTCGACTCAAAAGAAAAACAAGTAATGCGTTTTTCAGCAGCAGGTGGAGAAATGAACTATTACTTTATTTATGGCCCTAAGATGACTGATGTAGCTACACAATATATGGAGTTGACGGGCAAACCCGAATTGCCTCCGATTTGGGCATTAGGTTTTCATCAATGCCGTTGGAGTTATTATCCTGAAAGTCGTGTACGAGAACTGTGTAATACTTTCAGAGAGAAAAAGATTCCTTGCGATGCCGTATATTTAGACATCGATTACATGGATGGCTATCGTTGTTTTACTTGGAATAAAGATTATTTTCCAGATCCCGAAAAAATGATTGATGATCTATCGGAGCAAGGCTTTAGTACTGTTGTTATGATAGATCCTGGATTAAAGGTTGATGAGGAATACGATGTTTACATGGATGGTAAGGAAAAAGATGTATACTGCAAACGTCCTGATGGCGAAATTATGATGGGGCCTGTCTGGCCACTCAATTGTGCTTTTCCCGACTATACCAAAGAGAAAGTTAGAAAATGGTGGGGCGAAAAATACCGAGATTTATACCTCAATAAAAATATAAAAGGCTTTTGGAATGATATGAATGAACCAGCGGTTTTTCATGTCCATAAAGCTACTTTCCCTGAAGATATTCGACATGATTACGAAGGAGAATCTTGTAGCCATAAAAAGGCACATAATATTTATGGTATGCAAATGTCGAGAGCTACTTATGAAGGATTAAAAACACTAAAGCCTGATCAAAGACCTTTCGTGATTACTCGTGCAACCTATTCTGGAGGGCAACGTTTTGCTACGCTTTGGACAGGAGATAATGTCGCAAATTGGAAGCATCTAAGAATAGCTAATCGCCAATGTCAGCGACTTAGTATCTCTGGTTTTTCTTTTGTAGGAACAGATATAGGTGGCTTTGCAGAACGACCAACTGGAGAATTAATGGTGCGTTGGTTGCAACTTGGTGTTTTTCATCCCTTGTATCGAGTTCACTCTATAGGAAATAATATTGATGGAACGACAGCCTTAAATGCAAAACTAAACGAAGAAGAAAAAGCTCGTGATCGGATGGATCAAGAACCTTGGTCGTTTGGTGAACCATATACGACTTTAGCAAGGCAAGCGATTGAGTTTAGGTACCAATTGATTCCATATATGTATACTGCTTTTAGAGATTATACGCTAAATGGAAAACCATTAATACGACCATTGCTTTTTGAATATCAAACAGATGATAATCTTCATGGGCGTGATCGTGATTTTATGTTTGGCGAAAACCTGCTAATCAGTCCAGTGGTACGACCTGCAAGAAGAAAACAAAAAGTATACATTCCAGAAGGAAAATGGTATTTTATGAATACTGCAAATGTATTTGAAGGACGTCAATTTCATACAATACATACTTCGTTATCTCAGATTCCTATTTTTGTAAAGGAAGGAGCCGTTATTCCAGAATATCCTGTTATGCAATATACCAATGAGCGACCAGTTGGTAAATTAATTCTGCATGTCTATTTTGGGAAACTAAAAAAGGAAAGTAACCTGTACGAAGATAATGGAAATGATTATGGATATCAGGAAGGACATTATTGCCTAACTCGGTTTATTACGGAAGGTTTAGATACCTACTTTTTGTTAAAACGAGAAACAGAGGGAACATTTCCATTAACCTATAATGCTTGTCAAATTTTTATTTACGGTCTTCCATTTGTCGTAAACTCATGCTTAGTAGATGAACATGAGGTAGAATTAAGTAATGATAATAGTACAGGTTCTAATATTTGTGAATTAAATATTCTGACTGGCTTTAGTAAAATTGTTTTTCAATAGCTTTATAACGAGTAAAAAACAAGTCTGACATTTTAGGTAGCTACAGATGCGGAAGTTATACCTACTGGTATTCAGTTTAAGGATCATCATTGGTAGCTACCCTTTGATTCTCAGTAGCTTTAATCGTTTGGTAATCCCAAAACCACTTTGGTTTCAGTATATTATTAAGTTGTTACTTAGAGTTAGACTATTGTTGTATAGAAGATAGACAAAGGGCGTTTCTCTATAAGATGCATGTCATCTACTGGGTTCAATTTTTTTAAAAACATATATCATGGAAAATAAAACCATCACATCAATCCTGGTTTGTCTACTTTTTGCAACAAATATTATCGCTCAACATTGGGAAGTAAGCCAAATGAGTCCAATGCCTGAACGAGTAAGCAATAATGCTGTAGTAGAAGGATTTGTAGATGGTGTACCATATGTTTATTCTTTTGCTGGAATCGATTCGACTAAAATATACTCAGGTATTCATCTTAAATCATATCGATACAATACCGTTTCCGATACTTGGGAAACGATTGCTCCTTTACCAGATACTTTAGGAAAAATAGCAGCAGGAGCAAGTAGAATTGATGATATTATTTACATCATTGGAGGCTATCATGTCTTCAGTGACCAACACGAGATTTCTTCTAATCGTGTGCATCGATACCATACTCAAACAAATACATATTTAGCAGACGGTGCGCCTATCCCCGTGTCAATTGATGACCAAGTGCAAGCAGTTTGGCGAGATAGTTTAATTTATGTCGTTACGGGTTGGAGTGATACAGGAAATGTGCCTGATGTTCAAATTTACAATCCTTCAGAAGATAGCTGGTCAGCAGGAACACCTGTTCCAACCAATCCATTTTTTAGAGCCTTTGGTGCTTCAGGAACCATCATTGGAGATACCATTTATTATTTTGGTGGGGCATGGGATGGAGGAGCTTTTACTATTTTAAAATACCTTAGAATAGGTGCGATCAATCCAGATAATCCTACTGAAATAGAGTGGTCAAATTCAGTAATAGATTTGAGTGTGGAAGGGTATCGGATGGCTGCTACCAATGTCGGCGACCGAATTTACTGGTTGGGTGGTTCTGGTGTAACCTACAATTTTGATGGAATAGGATATGCTAGTGGACTTGGTGTAGAACCTTTAAACAGAAGCTTATATTATGATCCTGAAACAACTGACTGGTCTGCTGATTTCTCAAATGACATTCCTATGGATTTGAGAGGTATTGGTAATATAAATGATACGGTTCAATATATTGTAGGAGGAATGATGTCTGAACAAAGCGTTACTAATCAAACCCTAAAACTTGAGTGGCAAAGCTTTCCAGTTTCGATAAAAACACCTATTCAACCTAGTATTGAGTATACGATTTATCCAAACCCTGCCTCTGATAAAATACAAATTGAATTAGCAAAATGGGACGGAAAAGAAATTCATTTTCGTATATTTGATAATGAAGGACGACTTCACTTTGAAAAACGTTTAACCCAAAAAGAATGTACTATTGACGTTAAATATCTTCTTTCGGGTATTTATCATTTAGAATTAAATAAGGAGAATAGCGTAATAGCCTCCCAACAATTAGTAATAGAAAAATAGACTTATGGAGCGAATTTGTGCACTTTTACTTGCTTTGATAGTTAGTGGTTTTGCTATTGCAAATACAAATTTTTCTCCTGCTGATGGAACCAAAGATAGTTTTTCAGCCAATCATTTAGAAGGTGATTCTACAAACTTCTTTCCGCTGCTTTCTATCAATCATCCTCCATTTATCAATGTCACTGCTGATCATAATATCAATTTCGGTTATGGAATTGGCGAATATGCTGGCGGCGTAAGTTTTGCAGATTTTAATAACGATGGTTTTGATGATCTTACCTTCGCTAGTGCCTTTAATGAAGATGTCTACTTTTTTCTAAATCTTAATGGGCAATTCCAACAAATTCCTCCACTTGTTGATAACGAAGACGAAACAAAGCAAATCCTTTGGATAGATTATGATAATGATGGTGATAAAGATTTATTTATCACAGGATATGCAGCACCAAATCGGTTATATCGAAATGATGGCGATTTTAATTTAGTAGATGTAACCGAAGAGTCTGGACTACCTATTGAGTATGCTCAATCTTTCGGAGCTGCCTTTGGCGATATTGATAATGATGGTTGGCTTGATTTGTTTATCTGTAATCGTGACCCCAGTTTTCATAATCGTTTATATCGAAACCTTGGAGATGGAACTTTTGAGGATGTCACCTTAACGCACGGAATTGGTGATATGCATAAGGCTTCATTAAGTGTGGCTTTTATCGATTACAATGCAGATGGATGGCAAGATATTTATATCGCTGAAGACAAATATAATTTTAGAAATACGATGTATCGTAATCTTGGCGATGGTACTTTTGTTGATGCCAGTGTTTTTTCAGGAGCAGATATTGCCATTGATGCCATGAATATTGCTTGGGGAGATTATGATAATGATCAGGATTTTGATATTTATGTAACCAATACAGCCCAAGGAAATGTTTTGCTTCGCAATAATGGAAGCGGAATTTTTATGGAAGCTACACAAGAAGCTGGAGTTGGATTTTACTATATTGGCTGGGGCGCTAATTTTTTTGATTACGAAAATGATACTGACTTAGATATTTATGTTTGTACAGATGTTCCTCAAAATACTTTTAATCCCTTATACATCAATAATGGTGAAGGGGTATTTGCTATTGATACATTATTAGCTGATACAACCAAAAGTTACGCAAATGCCATTGGCGATTTTGATAATGATGGTCGTCCCGATATTGCAGTCAATAATAGCTTTCCTGATCGTTTTAGTCTTTGGGAAAATAATGATACACTTAATAATAATTGGATTAAAATAGATCTAGAAGGAACGGTTTCTAATCGTGATGGTATTGGTAGTTTAATCGAAGTGTTTATTGGCGACCAAAAATATATTCGATATAAAGTAAATGGTATTGCCTTTCTAGGTCAAAATTCAGACACCGAATTAATTGGTCTTGGTAATGCTGCAATGATCGACTCTATTGCTATTCATTGGTTAAGTGGAACGATAGACCGTGTTTATGCTATTGAAGCGAATCAAAAAATAACAATTGTTGAAACGATACCTGAAGTTCCGCCGCCGCCGCCACCTCATCAAGCTTATATAGATGTACGCGATTCTCAAAACATTTATCTTAGTTATAGTCTTTATGGATTTGGAGGTGGAGTCAGTTTGGTTGATTTTAATGGGGATGGTTGGGACGATTTAAGTTTTGCAAGTGAAGAAGGAGAGGAGCCTTTTTTCTTTCTAAATAATGAAGGAAATTATTTTCCAATTACTTCTCCTGTAAATAATCTGGAGGAGTCAAAACAATTACTTTGGGCAGATATAGATAATGATGGTGATCAAGATTTATTCATTACGGCCTATTATGGTAATAATCGACTATATCGGAATAATGGAGATTTAATGTTTGAAGATATTACAGCGTCAGCGGGATTATTGTTGCAGAACGACCCATCTTATAGTGCTTCTTTCGGTGATATAGATAATGATGGTTGGCTTGATTTATTTGTATGCAATGATCATTCAGCGTTTCCGAATTATTTATACCATAATTTAGGAGATAATACCTTCGAAAATATTACACAAAGCGCAGGTCTTGGTGATGAATTTTACCAATCTACAGCTGTTGTGTTTTTTGATTTCAATAAGGATGGTTTTCAAGATATTTTTATAAGTCAATTAGATTCGAATAGTAAAAATACATTATTACAAAATAATGGTGATTTAACATTTACAGATGTCATAGATGATACTGGAACAAATATTTTTATAAGAACTAGTAATATAGCTCTAGGTTTTGTCAATGAAGACGATGATGTTGATATGTACTTAGCTAATGTTACAGGAGGTGATGTATTTTTTCAGAATACTGGAAACGGAACTTATGTAACAGTATCTTTTGAAACTGCTCTCCAATTTGACTATGAAAGCTGGGGCGCTAATTTTTTCGATTATGAGAATGATGGTGATCTAGACTTATATATTTGTAGTACGAATTCATTTGACTTGCCTAATCCGCTGTATATCAGAGATGAAAATGGTGTTTACTCAATAGATACTTTAATAGCTGATACATTGAATAGTTATTCAAATGCTATTGGAGATTTTAATAATGATGGTCGCCCAGATATTGCCGTCAGTAATAGTTTTCCAGACTTTTCTAGTCTTTTACTAAATAATGATACCTTGGAAAATAACTGGCTGAAGATTGATCTAGAAGGAACGGTATCCAACAAAGATGGCATAGGTTCATTAATAGAAGTCTATAGTGGAGGACAAAAAAGTATTCGTTATACATTTAATGCTAGCAGTTATTTAAGTCAAAACTCTAAGACAACATTAATTGGACTTGGAGAAAGTACAGTTGTAGATTCTATTTATGTTTACTGGTTGAGTGGGGTAGTAGATAAGCTTTTTAATGTAGCCGTAAATCAACGTATTACTATCGTGGAAAGTGAACCAACAATTACGACTACATCCACACTAATAAATGAAAATAATTATCGAATTTATCCTAATCCTTTAAAACAAAACGAGTCGATAATTCTAGAAACACTATTAGATCAAGAAAAAGAAATGTCGATAGTTGTTTATGATATTTTTGGTCAACAATTATTGAAAAAAGAAATTACTATTCAAAAAGGAAAAAATACTATTCCAATTGAAATAAATTTACAAGCAGGTTGCTACATTTTCAAATTATTAGAAAAAAGAAGTAGTGCTGTGAAAAATATAAAATTCATCGTCCATTAAATTCTTCCTACACTATGACTATAATCAATCGCACTTTTTTTATATTTATTATTTGTCTATTTAATGTTTCCGTTTTTTCTCAACATATCCATAATCATTTCGATCATCAAGATACACTCAGAGGTACGATTACTCCAGAACGATCTTGGTGGGATTTAACTTATTACCATTTAGATATAAAAGTAAACCCAAAAGAACGTACGTTAAAGGGAACGAATAAAGTAGTTTACAAAGTCTTAGAAAACTATTCTGAACTTCAAATTGATTTGCAAGCTCCAATGCAAATTGATAAGGTAGAACAAAAAGGAAAATTATTGAATGTAAAAAAAGATGGAAATGCTCATTTTATCCATATTCCTAAAAAGCAAAAAATAGGATCAAACCATGAATTAATTATTCATTTTAGTGGTCAACCGAAAGTAAGTGCTAAACCACCTTGGGATGGTGGATTGACTTGGCAGAAAGATACTAACGGAAATGATTTTATTGTTACAACCTGTCAGGGTGATGGCGCTAGTTTGTGGTGGCCTTGTAAAGACCATATGTATGATGAGCCTGATAGTATGCTCATCAGTGTTACGATACCAGAAAATTTGATGGATGTTTCAAATGGTCGACTAAGAGGAGTTGATAATAATAAAGATGGCACCAAAACCTATCATTGGGGAGTTGTGAATCCTATTAACAATTATGGTGTTAATTTGAATATTGGTGATTATGTTCATTTTTCTGAAGTTTATAAAGGTGAAAAGGGCGACTTAGATTGCAACTATTATGTATTGAGAGATAATGAAAAAATAGCCAAAGAATATTTTAAAGAAGTGCCTCGTATGCTAGAAGCTTTCGAACATTGGTTTGGGCCATATCCATTTTATGAAGATGCTTATAAATTGGTTGAAGTTCCTTATCCCGGGATGGAACATCAAAGCTCGGTAACATATGGCAATAAATATAAACCAGGTTATCTAGGGCGAGATGTCAGTTTTTCAGGTTGGGGTTTTAAATTTGATTTTATTATAATTCACGAATCTGGCCATGAATGGTTTGCAAACAGCATTACTTATAAAGACATTGCAGATATGTGGATTCATGAAAGTTTTACCGCATATTCGGAAAATTTATTTGTTGATTATCATTTTGGAAAAGAAGCAAGTGAAGAATATGTCATTGGTACTCGAGCCAATATCCGAAATGACCGACCAATAATAGGACCTTATAATGTTAATAAAGCTGGCTCTGGTGATATGTATTATAAAGGTGCAAATGTGATTCACAACATTAGACAGTTGGTGAATGATGATGAAAAATGGCGAACAATTTTAAGAGATCTCAATAAAACGTTCTATCATCAAACGGTATCTACTGAACAAATCGAAAATTATCTGAGCGAACAAATTGGTCGAGATTTAAACCCATTTTTTGATCAATATTTACGTGATGTGCGCATTCCAATTCTTGAGTATGTTTGTAGAAATGAACAATTATTTTATCGTTGGTCGAATGTTGTACCTGAATTTGATATGCCCATTAAAGTCAAAATAGGAAATAAAGAAGAATGGATTAATCCAACTATTGATTGGAATACCTTGTCTATTGGTGCCGATATTAAAACTATAAAAGTAGATCGAAATTTTTATGTTGCATCATTGAACTTAACAAATTAATAGACAGAAATATACAGAAACCAAAATGGTTTTCGGATTGCCAAACGATAATTACGCATGACGATTGAAAAACTGAATTGCAGTGATATAGCTAATAATTTTATATACATTTTGAACAAGTATATTTAATGTTTATAATATTTTTTTCTTGAAAAAAAATGATAAAGCATCTTTGATAGATTTAATTCTACTCTGTATCTTAATCAATAGTTATATATCTTTTTTTATTTAAATTGTAATGTGAATCTTGATTTTTACTAGCTTCTTAGTTGTATGATTTTTGCAAATAAGAAAAAAAAGATATACCTTAGTTAAAATCTAAATTACGATCACCCTTTTTAGATTGAT
>JAHDIP010000350.1 GCA_020630735.1 Saprospiraceae bacterium
AAACCCTACTTCGCCAAATCAATTTCTTTTAAATTTTCGATTCTATTTCTCGCTAAGAAATCATCAATCGTTTCGAAATGTTCGATGACTCGTTTGTCTTTAAACTCGAATACTTTTTTGGATAAGCCTTGAAGAAAGTCTCTATCGTGCGAAACAAGAATGAGTGTTCCATCAAAAGCCAATAGTGCCTCTTTCAAAATATCTTTAGATTTAATATCTAAGTGATTCGTCGGCTCATCCAGAATAAGTAAGTTGACAGGCTCTAGTAATAATTTCACCATTGCTAGACGAGTACGTTCTCCACCAGAAAGGACAGATACTTTTTTATCAATGTCGTCGCCACTAAACATAAAACCACCCAAAATATTTTTGAGCTGTGATCTAATATCTCCTTTAGCCACTTCATCTACGGTTTGAAAAACGGTCAAATCTGGATCTAAAAGCGAAGCTTCATTTTGAGCGAAGTAACCGATTTCTACATTATGACCTTGTTTGCATTCTCCCTCAAAATCTATTTCCCCCATAATGGCTTTTATCATCGTCGATTTACCTTCTCCGTTTCGACCAACAAAAGAAACTTTTTCGCCTCGTTCAATCGTCATCGTTGCATCACTGAAGACAATATGATCACCATAGCTTTTGGATAAATCTTTAACAATAACTGGATAATCTCCTGAACGTCTGCAAGGAGGAAATTTTAGCCGAAGAGCAGAATTATCTACTTCATCTACTTCGATAATTTCTAATTTCTCTAACATTCGTTCACGGGAGTTTACTTGATTGGTCTTAGAGTAAGTCCCTTTAAATCGTTCGATAAACCGTTCGCTATCAGCAATAAACTTTTGCTGTTCTTTGAATGCCTTTAGTTGATGTTCTCGTCGCTCTTGGCGCAATTGCAAGTAATGCGAATAGTTTGCTTTATAATCATAAATTCGTCCCATTGTTACTTCAATAGTACGATTGGTAATATTGTCTATAAAGGCTCTATCGTGTGAGATTACTAGCACCGCTTTGGCTTTATTCACTAAAAAATCTTCCAACCAAATAACCGATTCAATATCAATATGGTTTGTCGGCTCATCGAGTAGAATGAGGTCAGGCTTTTGTAAAAGAATTTTTGCTAACTCAATTCGCATTCTCCAACCACCACTAAACTCGGAAGTAGCTTGAGTAAAATCTTCTCGTTTAAACCCTAGTCCAAGCAAGGTCTTTTCAACCTCAGCATCATAATTGATTTCTTCGATAGAATAAAAGATTTCGCCTAAGTCGCCCACCTTATCAATAATCGCCATGTATTCGTCCGACTCGTAATCTGTTCGAGTTTCCAGTTCTTTATTGAGGCGATCAATTTCGTCTCGCATCTCAAATATTTTGACAAAAGCTTTAGATGTTTCTTCAAAAACGGTGCAGTTATCATCCGTTAATAAGTGCTGAGGCAAGTAGGCAATAACCGCTTCTTTCGGAAACTGTACGTGACCTCTCGTCGGTGCTTGTACGCCTGCTATGATCTTCATCATCGTAGACTTCCCTGCCCCATTCTTCCCCATCAAGGCAATTTTGTCTCCTTCATTAATGACAAAAGAAACATCTTTAAAAAGGGTTTGTCCACTAAATTCTACGGCAATATTATCTACTGAAATCATATATTTTTTATTTGAGTTGCAAAAGTAATAAAACTAAAATTTGATTCTTAATTTATTGATTCATTAATTCATTCTACTTGGAAAACAAGGAGGAAAAGAAGGGAAATAAGAAGATCATTGATATGATTTACAACAAAACAATCCTTTTTTAAAACAAAAAATGTTTACTTTTTTAGACCTACTTTTGCGAATTCAACTATCAAGAAAGTCCATACTAACCCCTAATTATCAGAACCTTACACAATAAATTACTCTATTCCACAACATATTATATTTAAAATAATTTGTTTTAAGTTTTGATTTTTGTTTGTTTTTAAAAACATTTTGTTTTAAATTTGCTTTACGGAGTCAAACAGAATGGATTTAATCGTTCATAAAAATCAATATAGAATGCAAAGCACATTATCCACTTACATCGTCACATACGCTAAGGCGAATTGGTTTAAAATCGCCTTAGCCTCTATTTTGCTTTTTGTTTTCTTAAAAAAGGATTTGAGTTTTAACTTTCAAATTGGTTCGCCCAATCAACAACAAGAAATGCTTGCTCCTTCCCTGAGTAAACCAAAGAAAAAAGAAGTTAAGAAAAAGAAGCCTGAAAAAATAACACAAAAGGCAGAAAAAGAAGTGGTGGCTCCTCCAATACAAAAGCCAAAAACTTCTTTAATGGATTTTTTCAAATCTACTTTTTCAAGTAAAAAGAGGGTCGATCCTAAAGCTGAACTTGCTAATATAGACGACAGTATAAAAGAAGCATATATCAAACGTTTTGCCCATGTAGCAGAAAACGAGCAAAAGAAATTTGGGATACCTGCTTCTATCATTATCGCTAATTCTTTAGTACATAGCTTAGCAGGCACAAGCTCCTATGCTTCAAATGGCAACAACCATTTCAATATTTCTTGCTCACGCAACTGGGCAGGTGAAAAATTTGAATATGGTAGCAAATGTTATAGAAAGTATGATAATGCTTGGGCAAGTTTCCGTGATCATAGCATCTATATTACCAATGGTAAATTCAAATATTTGAAAGGTTTAAAAAGTACAGATTATAAAGCTTGGGCTAAAGGTTTGGGTAGTGCTCAGTACTCAGACATTGACAATCTCTCTCGACTGCTCATCGATGTGATTGAGTCCTATGAATTACAACATTATGATTTATAAGTTTTAAACAGGTCCTGTATCCGACTGGGAATGGTTTGAAAATTCAGAAGGGCAAACCTTTTCCTTGTCGGTAAACCTTTAACTTCCTTAAGTGTTCCACATAGTTTTTTATATTAAAAAGCTCAATCAGTAATGGTTGAGTTTTTTTTTATTAAAACTCTTTATCCGTTTTTATTCTATAAAAATGGACACCAGCACCATAAACCCAACCAACAATTCCGTTGTTGGTTTTGATTTTTATCCAGGGTTCATCTACTTCTCGTCCATTGAGATTAATGACTTGTGTGGTTTCGGTTATTTCATTCATAAAAGCAACTTCTTCATATAAGTTTAATTTTGTCAAAATGCGGCTACTTAAACTAGGGAGTTCTCGCATATTCAAACTATCAATTGTTACGTATAGAGGTGTAAATCGTTCTACGATTACCTGTGCAGGAGCAGTTGCAGGTGCAGTTGTTGGCGGGGTGGTGGTAGGTGGTGATATAGGAGGATTTTCTGGCGGCGCTTCGATCTCAGGTTCTACTATTGCAGCCTCCTCTCGTGGTCTTGTTCGTTCTGGATTTTCAAGTTGTTCATAAAATAATTGCTTAGCATTACATTGGCTCATTGCCCAAAGAATAAAACTTCCAAAAAAAACGAGAATAATCAAAATCTCTACACTGGGTAATGCACTCTTCTTTTTCTTTGCCATAAAAATCGGTCAAGTTTTAATGATCTACTTTTGATATTGATTGATGGATATCATTGATCGCCATAACGGCTGCTGACCCATACCATTCTTTTAGCTCCATCACTAAGCTTCCCGCTTTTAT
Source organism: Saprospiraceae bacterium (assembly GCA_020630735.1). Classification (GTDB taxonomy): domain Bacteria; phylum Bacteroidota; class Bacteroidia; order Chitinophagales; family Saprospiraceae; genus JAHDIP01. The sequence continues at coordinate 3,617 of JAHDIP010000350.1, forward strand.
AGCAGGATCACTATTAGTTAACGCTTCCGCTTCTGCAATTGTTTCCACATCAAAAATATAGATACCTCTTAATTCTCCATCACCTAAAAACGGTCCTGCTAAAACGAGTTTTCCTTCTTCCGCCATTTTACCAATATTAGCCATATGAGCTGCTTGTAGTTTAGACGATTCTTCTGCTCCCAAGTCTCGATTCGGTCCTTTTTTCAGGAAGGCCATAACGTATTTTTTCATACCATAATTATCTGCACCATATTTTTTAGCAGCCAACGAATCATATTCTATTTTGGTAGAAGATACATCTACTGGTTTTTCTGTTGCATCTTCCTTTTCTACAGGAGAACAAGCAAGGAGACAGACAAAGCAAATTAGTAAACAAAGATAAATGAGTTGCTGAGTTTTCATAAATAAAGTATCGTTATAAAAGGTATCTGTTCTTCGCAAATATAAACTATTTTCACCATTGAATATATAAAAATATTGCTAGTCTTATCGTTGAGCCAAAAATAAACTATAAATTGCATGCTCATTTAAATAATAATTTAGTAAAAATGAATTTAGAGTTGCTACACACTATAGCGATTACAAAAATACCAAAGGTTGGAGCAGTTACAGCGAAGAACCTTATCAGCTATTGTGGTAGTGCCGAAAAAGTATTCAAGGCTTCAAAACAACAACTCCTCAAAGTCCCTCGAATTGGAGAAAAGATAGCAACAGATATTTTGAAAAAAGACGTGCTTAACGAGGCAGAAAAGGAATTGAAATACATCGAAAAACATAAAATTAATGCCCTCACCTTTACAAATAATAACTACCCTGTTAGGCTGAAACAATACAATGATTGCCCGATCATTTTATACTACAAAGGTACTTCTGATCTTAATCATAACCGAATAGTCGGAATAGTGGGTACTCGTAAACCAAGTGTATATGGTAAAAGTAAATGTGAGGAGATTGTAGCCGGTTTAAAAGATTACAACGTTCTCGTTATAAGTGGGCTTGCTTACGGCATAGATATTACGGCACACAAAAAATGCTTGGAAGAGAAAATCGAAACAGTAGGTGTAATGGGACATGGCATGGGCAGAATATATCCTCCACGCCATCGAGCTACTGCAGTACTAATGACTAAATGCGGGGGACTGCTCACAGAATATACGAGTGCTGTCGGACCAGACCGCATGCATTTCCCGATGCGTAATCGAATTATTGCTGGAATGTGCGATGCGCTCTTAGTTGTAGAAACTGCTCGTAAAGGCGGCTCGATGATAACAGCAGAAATAGGGAACAATTATAACAAAGATGTTTTTGCTGTGCCTGGTAGACCAAAAGATGAAAACTCGAAAGGTTGCAACTTCTTGATCAAAGCGCACAAAGCAGCTCTTGTAGAAACGGCTGCCGATATTGCTTACAATATGAGTTGGGAGGTCGGTACTACTAGCGGTAAGAAAAAGAATATTCAAAAGCAACTTTTCGTTGATCTTAGTTTTGAAGAAAAAATTATTATAGAATTAAT
>JAHDIP010000351.1 GCA_020630735.1 Saprospiraceae bacterium
AAAAAAAATCCCGAACTTTCTGATCGAAAATTCGGGATGACTCATGTTTCTTCTTTAATCATTATTCAATAATAACAATTTCTGCTCTTCTATTTCGAGCTTTTCCATAAACCGTTTTATTTTGTTTTATGGGATTTGTCTCTCCATAAGAAAACAATTCTATTCTATCCCGTTTGATGCCATTACGAATGAGAAAGGCAAGAATGGCTTGAGATCGTTGTTGTCCAAGTGCGTAGTTATAAGCACTATTCCCTTCGTTGTCGGTATGACCAGAAATGATAACCCGAGCGTTTTGTGTGGTCAAAAGGTAGGTAACTATATCGTTTAATAATTCGATGTATTGTGGTTTGATAATCGATTGATTAACATCAAATTCGACAGTCTCAAATTTTGGTTTTATATAGGTAGTCGATGGTGCTGTATATGTATCAATTGACACATTAGGACAACCATTTTTTTCTTTTACTCCTTTAAGGTATGGACAATGATCGACCGTGTCAGCTATTCCATCTTGGTCAGAATCGGGGCAACCATTAAGTGCTACCAAACCTTTTAGTCGAGGACAAGCATCTACTTCATCTACCAAACCATCTTGGTCGGTATCCAATAATTTACTAGGGCAACCTCTATTTTCTTTTGAGCCAGCCAAATTTGGACAAGCATCTTTACTATCCCAAATACCATCTAAGTCTTGATCTCGACAACCATTAAATTTGTACATGCCAGGTATTGTAGGACACTCATCTAAGTTGTCAGGAACACCATCTTTATCCGTATCAATGTAGTTTGGTGTATTTGTTATCGCTGTTGTAGTTAGTTCTGGTTCAGGACTTTTTTCGTCGATTATATTTTCAACTACTTCAGCTTTTTTCGGAGCATTAAAAAATACTTTTGCCGACAATTCTACAGCGCCATTTCCTGCAGATGCAGGTCTAAGATTAGAGTAGTTAATATCATAACTAAGTCCGACAATCCATTTATTAAATTCCATGCCAGCTTTTAGTATCCAAGCATCACTCATTCGATTTGCTACACCTCCATAAATAGTATAACCACTAGATAATTTTTTGCTAAGATCTGCTCCTACCAAAAGTTCTTTAGCAGGGGCTTGTTGTGCAAACAAAATAGAAGGACTTAAATGTAGACTATTATTAAGTGGAAGGTTTAGCCTGGCGTAAGCTATTTTTTTGATCAAAAGTTGAACACTTTCGTCTTCAAAAAAGCCAGCTTTAGGTTGATTAATATGAGAAGCTGCTAAGCCTAGTGTTAGACTCGATGATTTGGTAATACTAAGTGGCAAGGACCAAACAATACCTGCATTTAGGTCAGGCATAGTTATAGTCGATTTGCCAAAATTTTCTCCACTAGAAACACTTTTATCAAATCCGCTATCCGAGCTATATTGCTTATCAAATTGTAGATTGTTTGGGTTAAACCCCTGTTGAGTAATACCGCCACTTATACCTACTGCCAAAGTTTGCTGATTACTCAATTGTTTTCGGTATGCTAATGCCAGTTGCCCTAAACTTGTTTTATAACTTGCTGAACCTGCATCTTGTTGTGCCAAACCAATAGCCCAACTTAAGGCGTTTTTATTTTGTGTGAAGTTTGCACCAAAACTACGATAAGCACTTGGAATGCCTGCCCACTGCGAACGATAAAAAGCACCCAAACTCATTGCATGGTTTTCATTAAAACCTACACTAGCAGGATTCAAATAAAAACTAGATTGTTGCCACTGCGAAAAGTGCATATCTTGAGCCCAAACACTTTGACAAAAAACAAAAACGATAATTAAATTATATATTTTTTTCATGAGATTTATTTTAAACTATCGAAAAAATAAGTTTGCTTTAGAAAGGACTGTGTCAAAAATCCGCGTAAGAATATCCGCACAAATCCGTGTCACCGAATCACAGAAACATGCCCCTTCAAGATCTCATCCTTCCCATTCCAATCTGTATATTGAAGTACATAAACGTAGGTACCATTTTTCACCCATTGAGCATTATGTTTACCATCCCAAGCCACAGACATATCAGTTGTGAAAAAGACCTGTTCTCCCCATTGATTAAAAACTTTGAAATCAATATTGCTAACTCCTAATCCTCTTACAAACAAAGCATCATTACATCCGTCACCATTAGGCGTAAAAGCATTAGGTACAAAAATATTTCCAGTACCAACTTCACGATCTTCTACCCTTACAAAGTCTGCTAATAATAATTGATGAATGCATCCATCTTCATCGGTAATGGATAAACTAACGCTATATGTTCCTACCTCTTCGTATGAATGATTAGCTATCATATCTGATGAAGTATTGTTATCTCCAAAATTCCAACGATAGCTTATCCCATTTTGAATAGAAGGGCTAAAAGTGATTTCTTCACCTTTTGCAAGAATTGTTTTATTGGCTTCGAAAGTGAAAATGAGATCATCTAGTACCGTTATTTCAATCGCTTCTGAAAAAACATTTACCCCATTATTATTCAGTACTTGTACTTGATAGGAACCGCCTTCAGATATTTCTAAGGACTGACTTATAGCTCCTTCTAATGGCCAGCCATTCAAAAACCATTGGTTGTTTTGTGGAAAATTGGATTGAAGAGTACTGCTTTCATTTGGACAAAGACTAGTAGAACCCTCTATCGAAATAATAGGAGCTGCTGCTGCTGGAATAACAGTAACCTCAATAGGATCGGAAATGCCAATACAAGAATTTTCGTCGGCTACTTCAACCGTATATGTGCCACTTTCAAAAACAGTTATGGTAGGAGTGATCTCACCTGTTGACCAAAAATATGAACTAGCTGCACTAGAAATTAGTGTGAGAGAATCGCCCTCATAAAATGATGTTTCGCCGACTAGTGAAATAGTAGGAATTTCTGCAGCAAGGACAGTTACTATAATTTCATTTGAGACTTGTGTATTTCCATCTTTTGTAATAATAACTTTTATGGTATGTGTGCCTGCTTCTAGATTTTCTATCGTACAATTTGAAGAAGTGCTTTCTTGATACAGCATATCATCTATAAAAAAACTATAACTTTCGTAAACATTTGGAGATGCATTGAAATTTAGAGATTCCCCTTCACAAATATTCGAAATACTTTCATTTGTAAATAATGTTACATCTTGATTAAGGTCTACGATTTTTCGAACTAAATGATTGTAAGCATCGCCTACATAAAGCTCTTCTGTAAGTGGTGAAAAGGCGATAGCAGTAGCTCCATTAAAGGTTGCTAAAGGTCCGACTCCATCCACTCCGCCAGGTATTTCTGGGTTGCCAGCATAAGTAGTAACAATACCTTCAGGTGTAATTTTTCGAACAACGTAATTATACCCGTCTGCTACAAAAATATTTCCACTAGAGTCTACCGTCATATCCCAAGGATAGTTAAAAGAGGTATTAACATCATAACCATCTTGATGACCAACTACGCCGTTTCCAGCAATGGTAGAAACCATTCCGTCAGATGCTATTTTTCTGATTTTATGGTTCCATTCGTCTGCAATTAAAATATTTCCTTCGTGGTCTAATTCTAAACCATAAGGTCTTGCAAAGGTAGCTTCAGTTCCTACTCCATCATTCGATCCCATGGTGTATGGTTTACCTGCTATCGTTGTCACCATACCTGACGGAGAAATTTTTCTAATGATATGGGTAAGATGATCAGCTACATAAATATTTCCATCAAGGTCACATTCGATGCCTGTTGGATTTCCAAAGGTAGCTGCTGTTCCAAAACCATTAGAACTACCAAAGTTACCAGAGCCCGCAATGGTAGAAACAACACCATCGGGCGTTATTTTTCTAATCTTATTATTTCGAGTGTCAGCAACGTAGACATTTCGTAGATGATCAACGCAAAGTCCCCAAGGTTCATTAAAAAGTGCAGCATTTCCGATACCATCAGTATCTCCACTAACTCCTTGACTGCCTGCAAGTGTACTGACCATACCATCAATGGTAATTTTTCTAATAGTATGACTCCAACGATCTGTAGTGTAAACGCTGCCTTGGTGGTCTACTGCAATACCGTGTGGATTATTAAAAGTAGCTTCAAAAGCAGGAGCATCGTTAGAACCAGGAATTTCCAACTGCCCAGCAACAGTCACAACTAATTGTGCATTAGCATAAAAAGTACTGTATAAGATTAAGGAAAGGAGGTAAACAATTTTTATTTTCTTCATGGCTATTAAGTTTTATACCATATTCTTTTCAAAAGAAATTCCAAATTGTAATGTTTTAAAATAGAGAGGCTTATGTATGAGGAGTAATTGTCAAGTAGTCTAAAAATGAGAATAGAAAGTAGAAATGAGAAAAAAAAAGGATTTAGTAGCGAACTAAATCCTTTTTGAAAGTAACCAAATTAATTGAAATGTAATTATGGATATAGAAGCAAAAGCTTGCCCAATATATTAATAGATTGATTATTAAATACTTAAAAATATTTTGAATGAAGATGTGTTCTATAATTGAGAAAAAGTCTATTTTTGAGAAAAATAAAGAATGGATATTAGAGCACAATTACTGAAAGAACATACAAAGGTAAACTCCTTTGAAATCGTCGAATATATCGGAACAAACAAAAAACGCTTTGCTGAATTGATGGACTTATTTTTAGCAAACGAAAAGACCGTCACCCAACGAGCAGCTTGGGTCGTTAATTTTAGTGTTGAAGCTCACCCTCAATTAATCATGCCACATCTTAAAACAATTATCGAAAATTTACGAAAGCCTGTTCATGTTGCAGTAAAACGGAATACAGTTCGAATGCTAACAAAATTAGAAAATATCCCAGAGGACTTGATGGGACTGGTAGCTGATGTTTGTTTTGACCTTTTAGCTTCACCAACTGAAGGTGTTGCGGTGCGTATTCATAGTATGACGATTTTAGGCGAACTATGCAAAAAAGAACCCGATTTAGGAAATGAACTTCGTGTGATTATAGAGGAGTTTATGCCACATGGTACGGCAGGCTTCAGAAGTCGAGGGAGGAAAACGCTAAAATTATTAAATAAGTAGTGAGACCGTTCCGTAGGAACGGTCTCAC
>JAHDIP010000352.1 GCA_020630735.1 Saprospiraceae bacterium
TTTTGTAAATAGAAGTTTGAGTAAAAGCATATTTAACCTATGTTTGGCAATCTTATTTGAAAGAAAACAACATATCAGAACATTCAATTGTATTTAATTTATGCTTCCTAACTTTTCAAGATTTTGCGATTTATCAGTATTTTTAAACAACTTCGTAACTTAGCCCCCAATGTCAAATATCACAATTGAAGATAAATTAACTCCCGTAAGACAATTCAACTGTACTAGTTGTGGTGCGTCGCTTGAAGTATTCAATAAACGGGCTAAATATACGGGCTGTTCTTATTGCGGTTCACTCTTAGATGTACAATCTGATACACATAAATTATTATCAAAATTAGGCACTCCAACAGATTTCAAACCATATACCTTTGTTCGGCTAGGAATGCAGGCACAATTTAATGATAAAAAATACCAAGTCATTGGCCGTACCCGCTGGAGAATGGATTACAAAGAACGTTGGGAAGAAGAAGGAGAAGTCGGCTACTCTACCGAAATTTGGTACTACGATGAGTGGCTTATGCTTAGTGAACAACGTACCTATTTTTATTTGGTCGAAGATAAAGAAGGATTTTATGTTTCGAACGAGATTTATCCAACTAGTCCATCTTTACCCAGACAGCATTCTGAAAAAATTTCTTTTTATCAAGGTTACAAAAAAAAGCCGATACAAGAAATTGGAGCAGCTAAAGTTCAATTTTTTGAAGGAGAATCTAACTATAGAATATTGATAGGTGATCGAATAGGCTTTGCGAATTATAAATACAACAAGAAAAAAAAATATGCTGTAGAATGGCGTATTAACAAAAAGACAGCTAACATAAAAGAGATTGAGTATTTTGAAGAAATTAAAAAATCTAACTTTTCAATTCTTGAAGCTTTTGAAGAAAACGAAGCAGTCAAAAAAATTCTAGACAATCAACGTTATTGGCGTTTTATTCTCTTTAGTGCAATAGCTACATTGGCTCTTTTTTTCATTACAACAATTGTAAGTATAAATAAAACTGGAGAATATATTTTTGTACATACTTACGATGTCTCTTCTACACAAAAAGATATAGATGTATCGATCACAACACCACGTTTCAATATTACGAAGCCTGGCTTGTATCAATTAAAATTAAGAGGTGCTTTTAATCAAGACAATACGAGTATGTATTCTATCGCTTATATTCATAATGAAAAAGGCGAACCAATCAGAGCCATAGAAGGAGATTTTTACTATTGGACAGGTATAGAAGATGGCGAACGATGGACTGAATCAAATAAAGATAAACATAAAGCAGTTCTTATTAAAGAAGCAGGAACTTATTATGCTGAGTTATATGTGACAAGTGAATACAATCAAACGGGGCAGCTTACGTTTGAAATAAGAAAAAATATTTTACTCACACGTTATTTTTTAATTGGCACCATCTTATTAACTATCTTTAGTTGTTTTGCTTATTCTCGAAGTCAACGTTTATAATTATGACTAATTTTTCAAAATTTTTGGTTATCTCTTTTTTCATTGTGTTGTTTATGGTTACCTACCTTGCTTCTATTTTGGGTTGGGGCGTAACCAATATACAAGACCACCGAACGATGAAAGCAATCGAAAAGGAATGTCCTAATTTTTATACCAATAGAGAAGGTGATTGTCTACAACGTTCTTTTAGATCACTATATTTCCAAAAATCGTATGATGCAGGTGGATCTGGTTCTGCGGGGAAATAAACAAACCGATTGTGCAAATAAAAAACTCCAAAACGACTGTTGCTGTATTATTGACCTCAGTCTTCGTCATTTCGATATGCAGTATTTTGTACGAGCTACTTATCAGTAGTGTGGCGAGTTATTTTCAAGGAAGTAGTATTCTACACTTTTCTATTGTGATTGGTATTTTTCTTTCTTCTATGGGAATTGGTTCATATATCTCTCGGTTTATCAAAAATAATTTATTGGATTGGTTCATCGGTTTTGAAGTGGTACTTAGTCTCATAGGTGGTTTTTCTACCTTCATTCTTTACTTTGCATTTTCATTAACGCCTTATTTCTACCTGTTTACCTTTATTTTAATTACAAGTCTCGGAGTACTTATTGGGGCTGAAATACCGATCCTTACACGGATTATGACCCCTTATGAAGAGCTTAAAGATGCACTAGCTAAAGTACTGACATTCGACTATTTAGGTGCACTTATTGCATCTATTATTTTCCCGCTTTTGCTACTCCCAATGTTGGGTACTATGCGAACTGCTTTTGCCATTGGATTACTTAATTTAACTGTAGCTGTCATTAATACCTATGTGTTTAAACGGCGACTCAAATATCCAAAACGCCTCTTTAGTCTTTCTGGAATAACGGCTATCGCACTCATTATTGGTTTTATTTTTTCTTTCCAAATCAACCGACTTTTTGAGCGTTATATGTATAATGACCAGATCATGTTTTCTGCTCAGTCAGCATATCAGCGTATCGTTGTAACTAAATGGAATAAAGATATTCGATTGTACATTAATGGTAATTTACAATTTTCTACAAGAGACGAATATCGCTATCACGAACCACTCGTACACATACCAATGACTTTGACAAATGCAAAAGAACGTATTTTGGTACTTGGAGGCGGAGATGGTTTGGCAGCAAAAGAGTTATTAAAATATGATGATATCGGGCAAATAGAAATTGTAGATCTTGATCCTGAAATGACGAAAATTGCAAAAACCCATCCTGTATTTACCAAACTAAATGAACAGGCATTTAGCAATAAAAAAGTAGTTATTCATAATGAAGATGCTTATAAATTTTTAGAAGCTTCTTCTGATATATACAACCTCATCATTTTAGATTTGCCCGATCCGAATAATACAAGCCTTGGCAAATTGTATAGTCATGAATTTTATGGAATGATCCAAAAAAGAATGGCAGCAGGAGGCGTATTAGTCACCCAATCTACTTCTCCTTATTTTGCACCAAAAGCTTTTTGGTGTATCAACAAAACATTAAATGCTGTTTTTGAAACAACACTCCCATACAGTGCTTATGTTCCTACTTTTGGTCAATGGGGATTTAATATCGCTGTAAACTCTCCTCACCTTCCGATTTCAATTAAACGTATACAAGACGGATTAGATCCTGATCTAAATTTACAATACCTGAATTCTGAAATCATTCCTGGTTTATTCCATTTTGATGGAGACATGGAAGAATCACCTGTAGAAGTCAATCGATTGGATAATCAAATTTTAGTAAAATATTACGAACAAAGTTGGGACAAAATGAGGTAAGGTGATTTATAAATTATTAATCGCTTTTGTCAGCTCTAAATAGTTCAAATTCTTGAAAGTGTATGCCAGATTTTGAAACGCCCTCCTTTGCCAATTTTAATCCTAATTTTAGCGGAAGCTACATTGTCTTTATACATCCCTGCAATTAGCTTTTTCGTTTCAATTCTTTCAAATCTTTCTTTAATGAGGTGAGTACATAATTCTGTTCCAAGCCCTTGGCCCCAATAATCTTCATCTATTAGATAAGCTAACTCTAATTGTTTGCTTATAGGTTGATCCGTTTGGAGCAGGCCGCACTCCCCTATTACTTCTTTCGCTGATTTCAAAAAAACCACTTTGAAACCAGTTTGATCATGAGCATTATATCTTTCTTTTTTCCATTTTTCTTTCAACTCCTCCATCGTCCAATCATACTTCCCTGTTAGGATGTATTTCATATTAGCAGACTTGGTATAGATTTTTAGCAAAGACTCGTAATCTTGCTCTTCAATCTCTCTTATCAATAATCTATTTGTCTCTTCCATTAAGCTGTTGAATATCGAAAGTCTTTTATGGTATTTACAAATACTTTCACATTATCCAACGGAGTATCGGGATACACACCATGACCGAGATTAGCAATATGTTTTCCATTAAAATTACCAATCATATCTAATGTTGCTTGCCTTACTTTCTCAGAAGAAGCATATAATTGGCATGGATCAAGATTACCTTGCAACACTTTATCGCCAGGAATTTTCTTCCTCACATCAGCTAAATTTGTATTCCAATCTATCCCTACAACTTGACAAGGTAGTTTACCAATTTCATCCATTGCAAACCAAGCGCCCTTAGCAAAAACAGTTACAGGCACTTCATCTATTGCTTCACAAATTTGACGGATATAAGGCAAAGCAAAAACCTGATATTGTGTAGGAGATAAAATGCCAGCCCAAGAATCAAATACTTGTACAAGGTCTGCTCCAGCTTTTATTTTATTTTTAAGATAAGCAATCGTCGTATCGGTTATTTTTTGGAGAAGTTGATGAGCTATTGCCTCTTCAGTATATAAAAATTTCTTTGCCTTTGAAAATGTTTTACTTCCAGAACCTTCGACCATGTAAGACAAAAGTGTCCAAGGCGCACCAGCAAAACCAATAAGCGGCACTCTTCCATCCAAAGCTTTTTTTGTGAGGCTTACGGCATCGTATACATAAGGTAAATGAGCAGCAGCGTCTTCACCACTGATGAGTTTTGAAACATCCGCTCCCGATTTTATTGTTGTAGGAAAAAGAGGTCCCTTTTTTTCAATCAATTCATAAGGCAAGCCCATTGCTTCAGGAATTACCAAAATATCGGAAAATATTATAGCTGCATCTACTCCTAATTCATCAACAGGCTGAATCGTAACTTCTGCAGCAAGATCTGGTGTAGTTACTAATTCTACAAAACCGGATAGCTTAGACCGTATCGCTCTGTATTGTGGTAAAATTCGTCCTGCTTGTCTCATTAGCCAAACAGGAGGTCGTTCAGTTTGCTCTCCTCGAGCAGCTCTTAAAAAAAGATCATTTTGGATTGTCATACATTAAAAATTCATGTAGTTCTTTGTCAAAAAAGCAACTTAATTTCGCCCAAGAACTTACTAACGGTAAAAAATGTATGCAAGTATAAGGAATGAAGCTTGAATCTAGGTCAATAAGTGGTAATTTATTTGGCAAGTAACGGTTATATACCCACTGGTATTCGGTTTTAGGATCGTCATTAGTAGCTATTGTTTAATCTT
>JAHDIP010000353.1 GCA_020630735.1 Saprospiraceae bacterium
CTTAGTACGCTGTTACTAAGCTGTTGTTGCTATGCGCAAACGGAAAATGTCGAAGTGATTTGGGAAAGTACAGACACTAACTTTCAGCGTTTGTTTGCTTCTTTTGAAGTAGAAAAAGATTCGCTTTTTGAAATCATCCTTTTAGGTAAGGAGGGCAAGCTGCAACAATATAGATTGTCTCCTAAAACAGGTGTTGACAAAAAAACAAAGCAATTGATCGCACTCGATTTTGTACCCATGTGTTTGACCTACCTTAATAAAAATGAACTCCTCTATGTTGGAAAAAAAGATAGTATTATTGTCATCGAACAACAAACACTAAACGATGTAAAGAAGAAAATAACCTATAGTTTATCAGATACAATAAAAGGAGAATTTGTTGCAATTCAGCGATTGAAAAATGGAGATTATCTTTTGGCAGGAAAAACAGCTAAAAGTCCAACCGATATGCAACTGCTGCGGCTAGGAACAGATGGTAAACTAAAATGGCATCAAACCTTTGGTAGTCGAATGGGAACAGATGGCGTATTCGCTACCTGTGAAGACGAAAAAGGTGACTTGTACTACACTGGTTATACCAATGATTTTGGTGATCGAGAATATTTTGCTTTTGTAGGAAAGCTGGATGCAACTGGTCGTAATATTTGGGAAAAGACATACGGCGATTTTGGTCATAAAACATATGGTATTGCCATTCTTACCAACGAAGAAGAATTACCAATTTTTGTGCTATCCAAAAAAGATAAACTAGATCTTGTGGCTTTAAAATCAACAAGAGATATTTTGTGGCGAAAAGAAATTTTTCATCCTGAGAAAGGACTACTGAAAATTGATGGAAAATATTTAATCTTGTTAAATCGAATAGAATAAAAAGATGAATAATGAATCGTTGATGCGAACTTTTTTTCGTATATTTATTCTTCTAATTAAGACTAGAACATGACAAAAACAATCTACTCCAAATTTATACTACTCTTTTGTTTTTTTATAACAACACAAGAACTTGTTGCACAACAACTGCCACTGTTTACGCAGTATCGAGAGAATCAAGCATTGCTGAATCCAGCTTCGGTTCATACCGATTTTATTTCACAATCCTTTCTTACTCCTAATAATGCTATTGGACTTTCATACCGTCATCAGTGGGCAGGTATACGAGATGCACCTCGTACTTTTACAGGTCGATACGAGCACATTTTTTATGATTATAATATGTTGATAGGTGGAGCTTTTATCAAAGATGATACAGGACCAACAGGAATTACTGGAGGTTATTTTCGTTATGCGTATCAGATAGAATTAGGGAGCTATTCCTTTTTGTCGATAGGTATGTCAACTGGTTTTTTACAGTACCGTTACCAAAGTGAAAAAGGTGTACTAAGAGACCCAGGAGACTTAACAGGCTTAACGAATTATAATGCTACTTTTGGAGAGTTTACCTTAGGTGCTTTTTATAAGGGCGAGTTTGGAAATGATGATAAGCTGTATGGTGGTTTGTCTTTTCCTCAATTAGCAACCTTCACTATAACAAGTACAGAAGAAGGGGCAAAGGCAAATCGTGTTCCACATATTTATGGTTTAATAGGAATGTACAAAAGTGTTTCTGATGCATTGGGCGGAATCTATATTGAACCTTCTATGTGGATTAAATATGCGGGAAATGCTCCAGTAAATATTGATACTAATATCCGTTTTCAAATAACAGAAAATTTTTACATCGGTACAGGCTATGCTATAGATTTTGCCGATAAAGTTCGGGGTAATAATTTTCATATGGAAGCGGGGGTTTTATTGTATACATCAGATATTAGCATTGCCAAAATAGGTTACGGCTTTGATCGTTCTATCACTACTTTTGGTCCTCGACTTGGCGCAACACACGAAATTAATTTGACCTATACTTGGGAAAATTAAGAGAATCTTTGAAAAGGAGGAAGTATAAAATTATTTGACCATTACTTCGGCTATTAATCTCAAAAAAGCCTGTGTCTGACGATAGAAATACACGATAAAAAAATCAACAGATATTTCAAAGTAGTCTTAGATTTTTATCGCTTTATGGTAATTGCTCCATGTCTGAATTGCTTTTCTGCCACATCTAGTTTTGCTTCATAATAGTAGGTTCCTTCTGGTAAGAGTTTTCCATTTTGCCCTTGCCCTTGCCAGTCGTTTTGGTATGGCTTTGCTTGAAAAACAGTAGAGCCCCAACGATTGAAAATAATCACTTCATTTTTTGGGAAATTTAAGATGTCATCAATGATAAAAGCATCGTTTAGTCCATCACCATTTGGTGTAAGGATAACCGTTGAATTTTCATAGTTTTCTGCTTCTGTGGATTCAACTAGAAGTGTGATTGTATGACTTTTTAAAGTCAATTTTGGTGCACCAGAATTGGTAATGTGTACCCAATATTGACCAGCATCAGATGTTTGAATATTCGAAAAACTAAGTACATTATCATTTGCTGTAACATAACTATTTCCATCTTTATACCATTGGTAGATATTGCTTGTAACTTGAGGATCAATGCCAAGAGGAATATCTAAATCACTACCACTTTGAATAGTAATTGTTGTGTCCATAAAAATAGAATCTTGAGGAGCATAACCTAAAGTATCAACTATAAATTGATAGTTACTTGCCATGATTGTTTCGTTAGCATCAATAGATCCTAAAATGTCTTCGAAGGTCAATTGATTTCGATCAACCCAAAAGAACCTTAATGCTGGACAGTTATCGCTAAGGTTAGGGATACTACCCGTAAGATTATTGTCTTCGCACTGAAAACCATAAAGTATTGGCAGGTTCGAAAAATCAGGTATTGTACCACTTAAATTATTGTGACTACAATTGACTCCTGTAAGAAAAGGCGTTGATGAAAAATCAGGAACACTTCCTTCTAACTGATTATTATTACAAGTTAGAATCTGTAAATTAGGTAGACCAGAAAAATCAGGAATCTCTCCTGTGAGTTGATTCATTTCACATTTTAAACTACTTAAGTTTGGCAAGTTGAAATCAGGAATACTTCCAGAAAGTTGGTTGTCATAACAGAACAGCCATTCTAAGTTTGGTAAATTATCAAAGTTGGGAATAGAACCATCAATATTATTATTGTCGCAGTTAAAACGTTCTAATGCAGCTAAGTTGGTAAAGTTTGGAAGTGGTCCTATTAAGTTATTATCCGAACAACTCAAGAACTTTAGTTTTGGTAAATTGCTAAAGTCAGGGATAACGTTATCTAGCTCATTATCATAACATGCAAACTCTTCAAGCAGAGGTAGGTTACTAAAATCAGGAATACTTCCTTCCAAATTATTTTGACCACATAAAAATATAGTTAAGTTTTCCAAGCTACTAAAATTTGTAATTGCTCCTTCCAAATTATTATTACTTATCCAGAGCCATTCTAATAAAGATAAATTAGAAAAGTCAGGAATGCTTCCATCTAGCATATTTCCATAACCAAAAAATATCTCTAAGTTTGGCATCCCAGAAAAATCGGGAATGTTTCCACTAAAAGCATTAGAAAACAAAAAAAGCTGTTTTAAAGATGGAAGGTCAAAATCAGGAATGTTTCCACTAATATCGTTATCCCCCAAATGAAGAATATCTATAACAGGTAAATTATTAAAAGCTGGTATTCCTTCAATTGCATTATAGGAAGCAATAAAATGTGTCAGAGAAGTAAGGTTAGAAAAATTAGGAAGTATTCCTGAAATAGTATTATCGTTACAAACAAATACTTCTAAGTTTGGTAAATTTAAATCAGGAAGAGCTCCTGTTAAATTATTTCTGATTAAACTTAGTTTTACCACACAACCTTCATCATTAAGTTCTACACCATGCCATGTGTTCATGGGTTGACTGAAATTCCAACTATTACCAGCATTGGGTATAAGATATTGTAATCCTGGACCACCTGTGAAGTTTTCGTAAGAATAGTAAAGTGAAGTATACGTCCATTCATTTCCACCTGTAGCGTTATATAGCTCTACTAAAGCTAAAGAATCTGATATAGGATTACAATCTTGGCTAAAGGTTGTGTTATATGAAAAAGTAAATAAAAAAATAATAAGCTCAATCTTTCCTCTCATATTGGGTTGTCTTATGGGTGTTTGTATAGGTCGAGGGTAAAGGGATGAAACGTTAGGAATGGTTCAAAAATAAATTTACATTTTTGACTTGATTTTTTTTAATCTGATTTCTTTAAAAATCCTCACCGATGCTAAAGGCTTAACATCCGCTAGCGGTTCACTTTGTTGAAAAGATTCGCTGAATCTTTTCTGTTAGGCACCACTTCGTTCATATTTTTTAACAGCACTCTTTGTGCTACTAGCACAAGCGATACCAATCATCAGCTTCAAAAAACTCTAACTCAAAGAATAGCAATTTATTCCTGCACAATTCCTAAGAGATATTTAAAGATTTCATCTCTCGGAAATCGAATAATAAAAACAATTGATTGCAAATAGTTTATGCTTCCTTCTTTTGAAGGATTTATGAATCGGAGGTTGGTATGGAAATCTCAATTTTTAATCCCTTAATCAGAACCCCAAATTGTTGAGAATCAGTTCACGAAATTTTTAAAGATTCTCTTAATTGTATATACACAAAAATACCAATCTTATTTCGGCATTCAAAGGAAAAATAACTTTTTCGTATTGCGTTTTAAATAATTATAAAAACTCATTAAGGATTTGTTTAAAAGATAAAATCGCTGATCGAATTTTTTAACGACGCTTATTTTTCTCACCTTTTTAGGTGAAAGTCATATTTGAAAAATCACCTAAATGGGTGTTGTACAGTAATCTGTTTTTTCGGAATTTTGGCTAAAGAGCTTAAACTTAGTAATGGGTGAATAATAAGTTTCCGATTTTGGAATAGAAATTTTGTTGCTAATCGAGGCATTTTTTGAGAATTAGTCTAGCTTCTAGCTATCGTTGAAAAAAATAACGAAGAATAGTAGCAAAAGAGCCGAAACAAAATCAGGAAGTTATTTTAGTCCAAGCACTTACTTA
>JAHDIP010000354.1 GCA_020630735.1 Saprospiraceae bacterium
GAATCTTCGCCACTATTGTTAATGTCTATAATAAATTCACCTTGAACGGGAGAAACGATTTCTCCTTCTTTCAGCTGCCAGCTATCTGCATAAGGAGTTACTTTTACATTTTCGAACGTAACTTGCTGTGTCTCGCCACCTTCTCGAACAATAGCTGTACCATTTCCAGAAATGATTTTGTCACCATCGCCAGCATCTTCACTTCTCGTCAAGCCGATGACCTCAATAGCTATTTCAAAAGGACTTCCTGTTTTGAAGCGAGGAACTGCGGGAGCTGTATAAATCACTCTAATTTCACTCTCTCCTACTTTTACTTCTGTGCCATTGGCATCTGACCAAGCGGTCACTTGCCAAGCGTATGCATTTTCGGCAGGAAGCGGATACATGTCTGGAGGTAACACTAAATTTCCTCCAAAAGGAAGGACATCTGTTGTCTCTTCATAAAAGACAGAATTGAACTGAATGGCATTTTCTCGCTGTTGACCATTGTTCATTTCTACTACCTTTAGTTTGTAGTATAAATCTTGATTAGGCAGTACTTCTTGTGGTCGATTCCATGTAAAGGTTGCTTGGTTATCGACTTCTGCCAAGAAAGCATCATCGGGTCCCGTAACGGTTACCGGTCCATCGGCACTAAATCCATAATCGAACGTACAGACTTCTGAAAAACCATCATTTTCAAAAGTAGTCAGATCTAATACATCTTTTACTTGCAATCTATAAGCATAGGTTTTTCCTACTTCCAAATCCACTTGAGAAGGATCATAATTGAACGTGTTCATTCCTAGGATTGATTCTTCATCTAGAATAGGAGTTTGTGCCCCATTCATCGCATCATTAGGATTTACACCTTCTGGGACTTCTACAATAGTCAATAAGTATTCTGTCATGATCGAACCATCATGATTTGACTGCCATTGAAATTGAATATTTTGTTGCCCTAGATTTACAGGAACAGTACTTCCACAAGAAGGAAAGACAATTATCGGTGGATAATTTTTTAATAAGGTTGTGGTGTAGCACGAAGGTTCTGAAAGGTCTACATCTGTACGAGGGTAGTTGTATACCTCTACACAAAATGAGTATAAACCTTCAGGTAATCCACTTCCGTTTTGTCCTAACTCATCAGGATCGATTCCATTGATGATCATATTTTGCGGATTGAGATACCCTTCTAAATCTGTTCCTGAAAAAATATTAATTCCAGGGTTGGTTGTTAGCATTGGAGCTACCCAATTCGGGTTGGTCGTAAGGGTGACTCCATTTCCTTCGATGGTTAATTTTAATCTGATATCAATTTCTGATTCATTGAAATCATTTTGAAATAGATTGAGTTGCAATCGAGTAGAACCCAATGCGGTATAATCCGACAAGTAAGTAGTCGATGGTGGGTTCACCAGCAATGTTGCTGTAATGGGATATTGCCCTACTTGCGCGTTCAAAAAGAACGGTATGCAACTGAATAAAAATAGTAGTAATTGAAGATATCGTTTCATTTGTATAAATTTTACTATTCGTTTTTCTAAGATTTTCTTTGTCCTTTTTTTCCGCAAAAAAGGACTAAAAAGCTCGTCTTAATCGCAATTTTATTTTCAGTTTTTTGCTTCGACGCTGAGCGGTTGTGACTTGTCCATATTGCTTCGATAGAAAAAACCTGCTAAATGATCTTTTGTATACCTTCGTATTTTTAGCATTTTTTCACCGTATACTGTTTATTAATTCTTAGTATATTACTTCCAACAAAATCTCAAAACCGCTTACGGTTTTTTCTTCCAGCAAATTGCTTTTTTAGACACTTCTCATTTACCCTCGTTTCGTTTTTATATTCTAATTACATCTAATGAAGACATAGTAATCACCAGCAGTCATCTAGCCGCTTTCCTTTATTTACACCTTGAAATAAGATGCTTATGAAATACGAATTGGGTAAAATTTCAATTCGATTTCCTAATTTTTTTCAATACTGTTGTTAAGTCCGTTTTCTAAAAAGACATTTGGTATCCTGTAGTACCTCGTAGTTCTGAAAATGCTTTTCCATCTGGGTTTGAATCTGTTCTACTCATCAGACCAAAGGAAAATTTGAGCTTATGTTTTTTTGCTAATTTATAGCTTCCTGATATTCGATTATTATAAACATTGGCGGTCTCGCCAGCTTTGACATAAGAGAACATATATCGAGCACTAAGCGCACCATCAAAAAATTTCTTCCCGACACTAAAACTTGGTCCTAAGTTGGTTGTATTCATCGTCTCTGTTTGGTTGGCTGTAAAGTTCAATGCTGCTTGAATATTTACGCCAGATTCGACAAGTGCTAATTGATAATTAAGTCCTGCATTATAAAACTTGGTATTGGTTTCAGATATACTGTACTCATCTCTTGCATTACCTATTTGGTGTCCTAATTGCAAACCTACGCTGTGCATTAGTTTATCTGCCCCAAAAGAATAGTTTACACCTGCAGAGTAATTTGTAGATAGTTGGTATAAGTTCAAAGAATCGCTTAGAACATCTTGCACCACAACTAAAGCTGAAGAAAAATTGGAGTAGCTAAGATTATAATTTATTTGATCACTTATTGAATGCGCCCAATTTAAAGAACTGATCACTCTGTTTTGCGCTGTGTTTTGCTGACCTTCTAAGTTATTACGTTGTAATCCAAAACTTACTCCCAAGCTTCCTTTGCCATCAAAGAAAGAGGTCGCACCATTTAGAGTAATATCTTCTAAATCATTTTGGAAAAAATAAGCACCTAAGGTTCTATAGTCAGGATCGATTCGATTGTATTTTACACCAATAGTAAATCGTTTGTGACTGTAGGTTAAGTCTAGTTTAACTGCATCTTTGTATTGTGTCGTGGCATTGGTTTGAATTAAACCATTGGTCAATCTAAAGATATGAGCAGTCTGCCCTTCTTCTGAAACACGAGCATCTCTACTCAATGCACTTGTTGCAAATTCTCCCTTTAAGGTTACTGACTTTAATAAGCCAATTTGGCCATTGATACCTAGTACTAAATTATCTTCTGGTTTAACATTCTGATCAGCTAAAGGTGCTTCAATACTATTTTCTAAATCGTAGCCACGAAAAAGAATTAAATCAACTTTATTTTTGCTTTTCTTTTTCATCTGAAGGCCTACTTTAAAAGCATATCCCATTCTCTTATAGGCTGGAGTGACATTATTGAACTCTGCTTCAAATGGTTCGATAGGTCGTCGAAATCGACCGTACATCGCACTGAAAGTATATTTCAATGGTCCTCCGATATCAGGGATTTGCAAATCAACGCCACCACCTAAAAAGGTATGACCATTCAATGTTAAAGAGGAGTAAGTAAGGCTTCTAAAACCTCCATGGGCAGTTACCCATTTATAAGAAGGGCTAAACCCCACTTGATTGAAAGGCTGTAAGAAAGTGGCTTCTTGTTGACTATAAGTGGCGCTCAATGGAATGTCAATACCTGCTACTTGTGGATTTACATTCCCTCCCAATAAGTAAGAAAAACGATCTCGTCTTGGGTCAATGCCAAAGGCTTCATAATAGCCTAGATCTAGGTTGAATGAACCTGAAAACTTGAATACATTTTCTTTGTTCATATCAGAGAAATTCTGCGCAGTGTTTACTAGGGGGCATAGAATGCCTAGTAATACGATTGCCGTATTTAAGATATTCGGTTGCATATGTGAAAATTTTATTTTCTGAAAGTTATCCCTTATCAGTAGGAATAATAGAAACCCTATTCGTCTATGTAAGCAGACGAATTAAAAGCTATAAAAAAATAGACATAAAGGTATCGTTCTTATAATACTAGTCCGAAGACTAATTATAAGTTATTTTAGAGCTGGGTAATGCTTTATCTAAGTTTAGTATTTAGTGTTTCATACCTTACATTAATATATGTAAGACATAATGTAGTGAAGTATTATATGTGTTTATCTGTTGGGAAAGAAAAACGTCACACGAATAAATAATATTTATTTTTTTTATTTTCGTATCCGTTCTTAACAAAGTTATATTAAATAAATATCAAATAAAAAAAACTATATACATATTCGGTGAATGGGTTTTATTTATCTTTAAACAGTATCTTTTCGTCCTTAAATGGGTTTTAAAAGTATAGATACGTTTTTTAGTTTAGTATTTGAAAGTGAGCATTTTCAAGTTCTTTTCACTTTTTTTTATGCGTATTTCCTTCCTATTTTTTCGTTAATTTTGAGTCAGTCTTGAAGGTAATTCTTTTTCTAGATTGATACTTTAATTTATCTTTCTATAGCGTTTAATACAGTACACAAAAGTTCATTTAAGAATATATTCTAAAAAATAAACTTTATCATTTTACAATCCTTAGCGCTTCTAGTAGATTATTTTTTCTAGTTTTACTTATAGGAACTATATGACCTGAAACATTTATTTTGGAAGACATCAAATCAATAGAATCAATCTTATTTATATTCAATAAATAACTTCGATGAACTTGAACGAATGCATCATTAATTAAAAAGTTTGCTAATTCACTAATTCCCATTGATGTCATATATTTCACGTCTTCTCCAATTGCTAGTGTATAATCTCCATTCGCCTGAAAAAAGCAAATACTTTTAGGATTAACCCTATGCAGAATATTTCCTTTTTTAAAGAATAAAGAATCAGACATAATATATTTGTAATTTTTTTATCAGTATAAAACTAATAAGTTTAATTCTTAATTTATAATACATTTTTTACATACTGTTACAATATTATTATCAGCACAAATCACATTTATACTTAATAGTCAGAAGTTTAAGTATTCTTTTTTATTTCAAGAAAAACACATATAAACATTCATTAAATTATAAAAAATCATTTTTATTATGATTAGTTTTGTATATTAGACTTTAGATGTTCTTGGAGTTAATGAGTTGATCATTCTCAAATGAGTAACGAAATAATAATAACTTGTACCAGAATGTGCCGTAATTTTTTCTTTTAAGAAATCGAACAAGTATAATGGTATAAGTTTTTTT
>JAHDIP010000355.1 GCA_020630735.1 Saprospiraceae bacterium
AATCCTCGTCTTGCTGATACAGATGCAGGTTGTTACGAAGCCCAAGAAGATGTTGCCATAGAAGATTTGATTACTAATAATGGAATGCTTCGTGTCTTCCCAAATCCGACAGTCAAAAATATAGAACTTAGATTGGATAATAATTGGAGTGGTAATCTATCTATTCGTATCATAGACAATTTGGGTAAAACCGTTAAAGATTGGAAGATTTCTAAAACACAAAACCAATGGACTAGAAGAATTGACGTTTCTAATTTTGCGACGGGTGCTTACAAAGTAGTGATCTCTGATGGTAATCGTGCCGTTGTACAACAATTTGTGAAGTTGTAATAATTGTGTTTTATAAACACATTTTAAAACTATAAGAAATTCCGAATGTTCCGTTTGAATATTCGGAATTTCATTTTTCAAACTCATCGAAGTATACCTACTGGTATTTGGTTTCTGTATATTTCCATTGAATATAATACACCTCCCTTATCTGTTCCAATCCAAAGCGTCTCTTTTTTGTCTTGATGAGTACTCTCAGCTATTCATTTTTAACAAGTCTATTTATCTTCGACGCTTCATCCTTCTAAACTTGAATTTATAATTTTCTTTTTTGATTTCGAATACTTCTCTAAATAAATCAGTTACTTCCATTTTTGTTTCAGAACGTTCAAATAAAATATCTCTATCAATTTTCACAAACCCGTAGTAACTTAAAAATCGTTCAAAAAGTCTAACAGCATAACAAGAGAAAAATTGTTCTTCTGGTTTTCCCCAGGTACCATCAAAAAACTCTAAATACATTGGAAATGCCATCATTTCTTTATCTGCATAAAAAGAAAGCATGTCTTCTTCTTTACCATATTTTAAGAGCAGATACAAGGTATAACCAAAACTATTACCAAGGTTTATTTTCTCTGTATACCGATCATGATAGCCCAAATTGAATCTCCGATAATTCGTCTTGAAAATTTCTTTAAACAAATTGAACTTTTTTTCTGGCAATAATAATTTAGTACCCTTTTTAGTAAGACTAAGTTTATTATGCTTCTTTTTTGTCAAGCCTGCTAGCTCAGCAATAATCTTCAAGTTTTGAAGCACGACACTATCTTCTTCTTTATTAAGTTTGGTAAATCCGGTTTCTATATCTTTTTCTTTTATATACCCTCTCGCATATAACTCATGGCATACTTTGCGTAGCAAATTTCCTTTAGCTGTTAACTTAAGTTCTTTTGCTTCTTGTATTACCGTCAAATAATCAATCATCAAACTTAAGAAGGGAATTTGATCTAGAACGTCATTCCCTATTTGTTTTTTGAATTGTATCAGAGATTCTTTTTCAAACGTCTTATACAATATCAATTGCATATCGTTTGGCGACAAATTGTCTATAGCTGGATTTGGAGCAGTATTCATCTGTTCCATTTTTTTATCCATCTCTTGTTGTAGCATTTTTAATACTTTTTCTTCATCTTTCATATTTTTCTATTTAGCGTTACTAGGCTTTATTTTTTCAGGAAATAACCCCTTAACCCCTTCTTCACTTGCGGCACAAATGCCTTTCTCTGTAATCAGACCAGTGACCAAATGGGCAGGCGTTACATCAAATGCATAATTCGTAGCAGGACTTTCTTCAGGTGTTAGTAAGACTTTCATTAATTTTCCTTCGTGCAATCCTTGAATATATTTTACTTCTTCAGCTCCTCTATTTTCAATTGGAATTTCTTTCACTCCATCACGAATGGTCCAATCAAAAGTGGAAGAAGGCAATGCCGCATAAAAAGGAATCTCATTATCTTTAGCCGCCAAAGCTTTAAGGTAAGTTCCGATTTTATTCGCTACATCACCAGTATATGTAGTGCGGTCACTTCCTACAATTACCATATCCACCATATCATGTTGCATCAAATGTCCTCCTACATTATCAGGAATGACGGTATGCGGAACGCCTTGTTCTTTTAGTTCAAAAGCAGTAATCCGAGCACCTTGATTTCTAGGTCTAGTTTCATCGACCCAAACGTGTACTTTTATCCCTTTTTCGTGCGCTGCATAAATAGGTGCAGTTGCTGTACCATAATCAATACAAGCCATCCATCCCGCATTACAATGTGTAAGAATATTTACAACGTCTCCGTTTTTGGCAGCACTTAGTTTTTCAATAATAGCAACACCCTCCTCTCCTATCAAACGACAATTTTCTACTTCATGTGCTTTTATCCAATCTGCTGTTTTGAGTGCAACTTTTATCTTTTCAGTTCGACTAGTTACTTTAGTTAAAGCATCAACTTGTTTATTGATTGCCCAAAATAAGTTTACGGCTGTTGGACGAGTTGCTTTAAGTTGCTCGGCTGCTTGTACAATATGTTCTTCCAAATCTATATTTTCAGGAGCTAACAACACAGCAAGGTACATCCCATAAGCTGCTGTGACACCAATAAGCGGTGCACCTCTTACGTGCATATCTTTGATCGCAACTGCTACTTCATCGACTGTTGTTAAATCTTCAATAGTAAATTCGTGTGGCAAACTACGTTGATCTATAATTTGAATAATACTAGGATTATCTTCTTTTAGCCAAATCGTATGATAATGTTTTCCGTTAATTTTCATTTTTACGCTTTGTTTGTTAATTTTTGGATACAAATATAAACAAGTCCCTGAATATTAGTTTTGTAATCCCTTAGCAATTATCTTTGCGAGCACAAAATACAATTTATGATCGTTTCTACTTTAAGGTTAAGGAATTTTCCTGAGAACGAAAAAGATAACTTTCCATGGAGTTTGCCCTTGATACAGAATTTTGAAGAATTAGTTTTTGAACAAAACATTAGTTTCTTTGTTGGTGAGAATGGTAGTGGCAAATCAACAATACTTGAAGGAATCGCTGCTTATACTGAGGTACCATTAGCTGGTAGTTACCGATTAGAAGATGATGAATCGTTGGCTGCTGCGAATAGTCTTGCTAATTATTTGAGTATTCGCTATGCGGAGAAAACACATCATGGCTTTTTTGTAAGAGCCGAAGATTTTATCGGATTTTCCAGAAAAATAAAACATGATATTAAGGAGTTAGATAAAGAAATCGAGGAAGTCAAAGAAAATTTTACAGGCGGTGACATCAATCTTACGATAGGAACTATAGAAGGAGAAAAGAATCAATTAATCAAACGTTATTCAGCAGACCTAGAAGCTATGTCGCATGGAGAAGGTTTTTTAAAATTCTTCACTTCCAGAATCACAGCAAAAGGACTATATCTTATAGATGAACCTGAAGCCGCACTTTCTCCTAGTAGGCAACTAAATCTTCTTTCTTTAATTATGGACAAAGTAAAAAAAACAGGTTCTCATTTCATCATTGCTACACATTCGCCAATCATGATGTCGATACCAAACTCTGAAGTATTTTATTTTCAAGAAGGAGCTATTTCTAAAATTGACTATAAAGAAACAGAACACTATCTACTTACAAAAGCTATACTTGATAATCCTGAACTCGTTATGAAAGAGTTATAAAACAACCCAATTAATTTATCCAAAGAATAAGAAATTAGATGTCGAATGCTTCTGAAGAACTAGGAACAAAACCTGTAAGTCAACTCATCATAGCACAATCTGTTCCAGCAGCGATTGGCGTTTTAGTATTGTCGCTCAATCTCATTATCGACACTATTTTTGTTGGGAATTATGTCGGTGCAATTGGAATAGCAGTCATCACTGTTGTCTTACCTATTGTGTTTTTGATTTCTGCTTTAGGCATGGCAATAGGTGTTGGTGGCTCTTCGATTATCTCAAGAGCCCTAGGAGCCGATGATGAAGAAAAAGCACATCATACCTTTGGTAATCAAGTTGTACTTTCTGTTACCTTATCCATATTATTGGCCATTCTTGGACTTGTCTTTAAAGATCAGGCACTTAATCTTTTTGGAGCGAAAGGAGCTGTTATTGATCCTGCTCGAATTTATTACACTATCGTCATGGCTGCTACGCCCTTTTTGGCAATGATCATGACAGGTAATCCAACTATACGAGCAGAAGGGAAACCACGTTTTTCTATGATGGCACTGATTATTCCCTCTATCGCCAATATTGTTTTAGACTTCTTCTTCATCGTTGTTTTTGATTGGGGAATAGAGGGGGCAGCCTGGGCTACTGCAATTTCCTATTTTAGTTCCTTTCTTTTTATCTGCTGGTTTTTCACCTCTAAGCACAGTGAGTTACAACTTAAACTGAAGTGTTTGAAATTGGAATGGCCGATTGTTCGAGAGATTGCTTCGCTTGGTGGCGTTACATTAGCAAGACAGGGTGTCGTTAGTTTGCTAGCTATTATTTTGAATAATTCCTTGTATAGCTATGGGGGCGAAAATGCTTTATCTGTTTATGGTATTATCAGTAGAATGTTGATGTTTGCATTATTCCCAGTAATGGGTATCGCTCAAGGTTTTATGCCTATTGCGGGTTATAATTATGGTGCGAAAAATTTCAACCGAGTAAAGGAAACAATCAATAAATCTATTCTTTATGCAACTGGTCTAGCGATAATGGTCTTCATTCTCATTATGGTTTTCCCTAGTCAAATTGTTCGTGTATTTACCAATGATGCAACCATACTAGAGCAAACACCCAATGCCTTACGAATGGTTTTTGCTGTTACGCCTTTGATTGCTATTCAACTTATTGGTTCTTCGTATTTCCAATCTATCGGTAAAGCCAAACCTGCTTTATTTTTAAGTCTTTCGAAACAAGGTTTCTTTCTTATTCCTCTTATATTAATTCTACCCAGCACCCTTGGATTATTAGGTGTGTGGATTTCTTTTCCTATTGCTGATTTTATGTCTACGCTTATAACAGGTTATTTTTTGAGAAGAGAAATGCGGTTGAATTTGAATTAGTAATTTCTGTTACGCAGTAGGAAACCTTCCATTCATTTTTTTACAGAGTTTTTTTTGAGCCTTCATTTATTACTCTTGGCATCTTACTTTTTTTTACCGCAAAAAAAAGTAACAAAAAAAGCTC
>JAHDIP010000356.1:0-1113 GCA_020630735.1 Saprospiraceae bacterium
AAATATTGACTAAATACATTTAAAATTTCAGGAAAATTTTTCCTTCCAAACCCTACTCGAATATATTTTCCAGTATGTTCAAACATTTCAGATGGAACAGTCATTATTCCAGTCTTCGCCACTAATTCGTTACTAAAATCTAAAGCGGATTGCTCTATATTTAATTGCACAAAAGATGCAGAACCTGCTTTAGGAGGAATGAAAGATGAAATAATATCATGCTTATTTGAAAATTCGTTGAACGTAGAAATGTTTTCTTTAATTTTCTTGATATTAGGTAGAAGAAAACGGTCAATATGATTCAATGCAATCAATGATAAAATTTCACTTGGAGCACTATTACAAATACTTAAATAATCTTTAAACGCAATAACCTTTTTTAAAAACTCAACATCGTGGCTTACTAACCATCCCGTTCTTAGCCCTGCCAATCCAAATGTTTTTGATGTTCCCCATAAACTTATCCCCTTCTTGTAAAGATCACTAATAGGTGGTAACTCCTTCACAGAACCAACTATCAATTTGTGATACATTTCATCAGAAAAAATATAAAGGTCATGCTGCTCAGCTATCGAAACAATTTTGTTTAATTGTTCAATAGTAAGATAACTTCCAGTAGGATTATGAGGAAAATTGAGTATGATTAATTTTGTGTTTTTCCGAATGAGCTTCTCTAAATCGTCTGTATTAAATCCCCAATTTTCAGTCTTTGGTTTCCAGTAAGATAGTGAGCATTTCAATGATTTTACAACCTCTGACAATGATTGATAACAAGGAGCAACAGTGATAACATGATCAGATGCATCTAATAGCACATTCATGCTTATGAAATTAAGTTCTCCAGGCCTTGCGACAACAACATTTTCAATCGTATTGATTTTATAATATTGTAGAATTGCCTCTCGCAAAAGTGGATTTCCTTCACTCTCCGTATACCCCAATTTCATCTCCGTCCATAATTTCAATTCTTCTTCAGAAGCAGTTTCCAATAGGTACTTTAATGCATAACCATCACAGTCTGAACTTGAGAGTAAATATTTAGCAGTAAATTCATGCTTGGCAAAATATCTTTCCAGTTTGAAGTTATTTATTTTCATATTAGTTTTTTACTGT
>JAHDIP010000356.1:1213-5001 GCA_020630735.1 Saprospiraceae bacterium
CAAAAATTGACAAGCATTTTTTTTGAATTCAATTTTTAGTTGATTTTGATAATAATCTTAATCCAATAATTACTACAATTATTTCAAGTAATAAATAGATGTACATCAACCTATTTGGTGAACCGTCTAGTATCATTCCAACACTTCGCCCCAATGCCATTCCACCTATAATTAATAGTATTGCTCTAATACCTATCGAAAACATGTTAGTATCTCTCCTAACAAAATCAAGAAATATTGCAAATCCTATAGACATTCCTCCATATGTTGCACGCATATCTATCAAACCTGATTCTGTCATTGGTATTGTATCCGTTACAAAAAGGCTAAAAGGTTCAGGAAAAAACATAAAGCCTAATCCGTATAATAAAAACACAATGGAGTTTATCAAAATAAATACTTTCATTTTACTTAAATTTTAATTTTGCCTTTTGAAGAATAAATATACAGGAACGCCTAAACCGAGTAAGAGTAAACCTGCTATTGCTTGTTCTGGTTTTTCGATCAAGGTATTTATTACAAAAGCCCAACAGATAAAAACAAAGATAAATGGAATGATCGGATAGGCTAAAACCTTGTAAGGTCTTGGACGGTCTTTTTGCTTTACTCTTAATACAAAAACAGCCATCCCTGTCAGTGCCATAAAAGCAATATCTGTGAATGTAACATACGTTATCAAATCATGAAAAGTTCCCCAAAACAGCAGTAAAACGATTGCCCATACCGCCTGAATAACCATCGCAGCTACAGGTGTTTTATACTTCGGATGGACATAAGCTAACTGCTTAAAAAAGAGTTTGTCTTCTGCCATCGCAAAATAAATTCTAGGTGCTGACATTGTATAAATTCCAATTGTTCCAAAAATAGAAATGGCAATTCCTACCGCTACCAGTTTTCCACCAAAAGGAATAATTTGTTCGATTGCAGTACCAGCTACTCGTTCTGTCGCAGCAATCGCAGGTAAAGGCAACAATAGCATATAAGCAATATTAACCAATACATAAGTCAATGTAACTATTCCTGCTCCAATGATCATTGCCCTGGGCACATTTCGTTGCGCATTGATCGTTTCACCTGCCAAATAAGAAGCATGATGCCAACCACCAAATGACCACAACACACCAATCAATGCCAAGAGTAAAGCACTACCGATATTTTCAGGTGCACCAGTTCCTAACGAAAAATTAAGTACAACCTTGTCAGCATTATAAAAAACGAATCCTGCAATAATAATCGCCCCAATAGCCATCAACTTCAAACCAGTAAATACATTAGCAAAAAGCTGACTGATGTTTACACCGATTAAATTTATCCCTGTCAAAACAGTAATAGTTGTAATGGCTAAAATCAATTTTCCAGTTTCATCTAAAGGAACAAAATAAGTCATGTATTCTGCAAAAGCCAAGGTCAAGGCTGCTAATGCTCCAGTATTCACAACAAGTAAAATCACCCAGCCATACAAGAAGCCAGCTAAATCTCCATAAGCCTCTTTCAAAAACACATACACTCCTCCAGCTTTCGGAAACATTGATCCTAACTCAGCAAAAGTCAACGCACCTGTTAAGGCAATTATTCCACCTAAAGCCCATACAATTAACACCCAACCATGATGAGGTAAAACATCGACAATCTTAGCAGGTGTTACAAATATTCCTGAGCCAATACAAGAACCTACGGCAATCATCGTAAGTCCATAAAGCGTTAGTTTTTTTTCTAATTTTGCCATACTATATTTTTTTCTAGCTTTAAACTACACATTTTTAAATAGACCTTCTTATAAACAGATTTAATCTGATCATTTTTTCTTGATACTTAATTTTTCAAGTTACTAAATCAAGTGGCAAATTCACATTATTCGTCTTAAACTTATCAAGCTAAAAGGCTTTGCTTTTAATATCAATCTGAATTAATTTTTCAGTAGATTTTTTGAGGCGTTTGCCTACGGCTTCCTTCTTTTTCATTGATATCTTGTGACCTAAAGTTATACACTCAATTTCGACACAAAGTTGTATACATATTAAATATTTTGAAATAAAAAAGGCTGTCAGAAAATGCAATTTCCAACGAGAAAAATCCGTCAACGGTTTTGAGATTTTGCCACACCGAAGCGATTTAAGTTATAGACAGCATAAAAACTAATAAAACAATCAAGTGAAAATTAAAAATAACAAAAGATCAAGAAAGTAGGATTTTCAAACGAAGCAGCAATAGTGGAAACAAATAATTGCCAATCGAAGCCTTAAAAATCAAATTCAATTGCATATTCTGTCGAGATTTTTGGTTCTTTTTTTCGGTAAAAAAGAACAAGACTATAGTTTCAATAGAAATCTGTTCTTCTTAAAACTTTAACTTGTGTCTATTTACTGTGCTCAACTTTGTGTCGCAAGACAGTATCATTGGAAGATCAAAACAGTAGATTTAATCAAGGGGAATTATCTCAATCCAAAAAAAGATAAAGTAAGTAATAATTTCAAAACAGTTTCTTAACTTAAAGGCAAAAAAGATGCAATGAGAAAAACAAGTATAAAACTATTTCTTTTAAACATTTTAGTATTAGGTATTTTCTTACAAGGATTAGCACAAAACAATTGGGAGAATCATAAGATCTACGCAATCAATAAAGAAGCACCACATAGTACTTTTTTTCCATTCACCTCTACCCTAGCAGCTCTTCAAAATCAAAAAGAAAACTCGCCTTATTTTCAATCACTCAATGGGCATTGGAAATTTAACTGGGTCCGAAAAGCTGCCGACCGTCCTAGTAACTTTTTTGAACCAACATACGATGATAGCGATTGGGACAATATGCAAGTTCCTGGCAATTGGGAAGTAGCAGGCTACGACTATCCGATTTATTTGGATGAAAAATATCCTTTCGAATCGCAATGGCCAAGTATTCCAAAAGAGTACAGTCCCGTTGGTTCTTATCGGCATCAATTCAATATTCCACAAGAGTGGTTAGAAAAAGAAATTATCATTTATTTTGGTGCTGTAAAATCTACCTTAACGCTTTGGATAAATGGAAAAGAAGTCGGTTACTCTCAAGGTTCTAAAACACCTGCTGAGTTTAACATTACGGAGTATGTAAGGGCTGGTAGAAATTCGATTGCTATACAAATTTTTAGGTGGAGTGATGCGAGCTATATCGAAAGTCAAGATATGCTGCGTCTTTCTGGTATCGAACGAGAAGTCTATTTATATGCTCGTCCCAAAGTGCATTTGGTCGATTTTTTTGCAAAAGCAGGCTTGGATGATGCTTATGAAAATGGACGACTAAATGTAACTGTACAATTTCAAAACACCTTACTCGACAATATAAAGTACGACATTGAACTTACTTTGCTAGATGACAAAAAAGCTTTTCAAGAAGTTCATTCTGAAAAGCAAGTATTAAATCTAGCAGCTAAAGAAACAAAGAAGCTAAACTTCACCGCGAGCATTCCGATGGTAAAAAAGTGGACAGCGGAGACACCTAATTTATACACCTTGCTCATAGAACTAAAAGATAAAACGACAGGAGAATTGATCGAAGCCATTTCGGACAAAATCGGTTTTAGAACTGTAGAAATTAAAAATGGGCAACTGCTATTTAATGGACAAGCAATTTATATCCGAGGTGTAGATCGACATGAAACACATCCGCTAACTGGTCATGTCATCACAAAGGAAACGATGTTGCAAGACATCAAATTGATGAAACAACTCAACATCAATGCTGTTCGATCAAGTCATTATCCGAACCATCCAGATTGGTACGACCTCTGCGATCAATATGGTTTGTATGTCGT
>JAHDIP010000357.1 GCA_020630735.1 Saprospiraceae bacterium
TCTTACTTTTTTTTACCGCAAAAAAAAGTAACAAAAAAAGCTCTCGGCTAACGAATTTTAGCTAAAAATAAGAAAGCTATTGTCCGCTCTTCCCAAGTCGTTTCTCACTTCTCGGTTTTTATATACTAACATTTAGCTGCTTCGTTTAGTGATCCACTTCAGGGAAAAGCACATGCTCTTCTCCTTCTTATTTTCTTAACGCTAAATTTCTAATGCCGACTTTTCTCTATATCGTAATTTTTTCTTTGCGTAAAATCTATTAGTAAATGTAAAAGTAGTATTTTCGCTTTGTAAAATAAATAGACAATGAAAATATTAATGGTTTGTTTAGGAAATATTTGTCGCTCTCCTTTAGCAGAAGGAATTATGCAAGATAAAATTAAGCAACATGGATTGGATTGGGAAGTAGACTCTGCTGGTACAGGTGCATGGCATGTTGGCGAATTAGCTGATCCTCGTTCACGATCAACGGCAAAGCTTCATGGTTTAGATATTGACCACCAACGTGCTCGACAATTTAGAGCAAAGGATTTACAGGAATTTGATCTTATTTATGCGATGGATAGTTCGAACTACCAAAACATTATCCGTCTTGCTGAAAACGATGCTGAAAAAGAAAAAGTTGCTATGATTATGAATGAAGTCAAACCAGGTTATAACGAAGGTGTACCTGACCCTTATTATGATAATGATGGCTTTGAGCTAGTTTATGATATGCTCGACCGTGCTTGCGAAAAAATTGTAGAGAAGTATAAATAATAGATGTATTCTGCGGCATAAGAAAATCAAAATGGAGTATCACATAAATAGAAAAAATACTAAATTCCTCAACAAATGATTGCTTCTTATCTTGGTATTACTTCAGAAACTTTAAGTAGAATTTAAACTC
Organism: Saprospiraceae bacterium; assembly: GCA_020630735.1. Taxonomy (GTDB): domain Bacteria; phylum Bacteroidota; class Bacteroidia; order Chitinophagales; family Saprospiraceae; genus JAHDIP01. The sequence goes on from JAHDIP010000357.1 coordinate 890, forward strand.
TAGAAGGAAAAGGAGCTAATAGGTTTGCCTAAAAATTAATACAAACCTATTAGCTGTAATATTGTATTGACTACAGATAAACTTCTTGACCATCTATCCATACCCAAATTCCTTCAACTTTAGTTGCGGATGTTTCCGTTCTTTCTCCACCTTTAACGTTTTTCACGTTTTCGATTTTTGCGCTTTCGAATTTCTTTAAAGTTTTCATAACATTTATATTTAAAAAATTAGGTAAAAAGTGAAAACTCTTTTTTCAGTTTTCACATTGTTAAATAGTTACTTCAATTAATTAACGTGACTTATTAAGTGTTTATTTTTGAATATGAAAATTTATTTTATAAGTTAACTTTTGGCTTCTTCCTTTTTTAAGGTATTGGTTGTCAACAATACTAATGCTTCAGGTTATTTTGCTTAGTATTCCCTCAAGCCGAGTTAGCAGCAAAAAAAAATCCGCATTCCAATCAAAAGATAGAATACGGACTTATAGTTTCAATAACTGTTTTTATAGTTCGAAGCGATAGGCGACATAGACTTCATAGCCTAGTCCTTGATACTGTCCGACTCTTCCTACGTTGTATGTTCCTAATGTACCTATTCGTAAGGTGCCATCTTTTAGGAAATCATTTTTTAATATTACACCTGCTTGCATCGAAATCGTTTGATCTGTAGAATAAGACAAACCTGCCCAAAAAGATTGATAGCGTTCCATCTTAATGCCAAGATTTACATTAAATAAATTATCGGCTGCATAGTTTGCCCATGCTGATGGTTGAATAGCTATATCTTCATTGATAAAACGATAACCAAATAATGCATTAGCATGAATGACTCTTTTTAAATTGGTAGCCGTTTCGCTTGTTCCATATGTAAGGTTGATTGGTATTAATTGGTTAGCTCCTAAGCCTGCGAAAAAGTAATTTTCGTCAAACATACCTTTTGAGTAAGAGGTATAATAAAGACCAAATCCAGCATTCGGAATAATCTTCGTTGAAGTACTATTTGGTAATAATTCATCATCGATATCATTCACGATAACATTTCTATTATCAATATGCGACTCGCTGATTGTACCTAAAAATCCAATAGATAATTGGTCGTAGTCAGCTAATCCTAGCTCTAGCTTATAAGCATATGTTACCGATAAAGAATTGGTGCGAAGCGGCTTCGTTTGGTCTACCATTATGAAGCCTCCAAGACTCATATTATTATCTAAAAACGGAAACTGCATTCCTAGTGTTGCTGTGCGAGGGGCATCTTGAAAGCCCATCCATTGTTGGCGAAAGGTAGCACCAAATTCCATAAATTCGTTACTAGCCGTCATAGCTGGATTCCAAACAAAACCAATTTCGTTGAAAGCACTTTTATGTGCTAGTTGTTGGCTGAATGCCAATGTTGGTAAAAATAGTAGTAGTAATAATATATTTTTCATGACGCTTAATTTTCGTTTAACATAGGGTGTATCTTAGAGATACACCCTATGTTTTCTTTATTTAGTTAACCAAGCTAAAACAATCTTTGCATGGTTCTATCACGACGCTTAATTTCTGATGATAGTTAAGGTTTGTTTCAATTCATACTCTTTGAAAGATAGTACATAGTAGTAATTTCCTGCGGGCAATGGTTTGCCTTTGTAGGTTCCGTCAAAACGTTCGCTATCACTACCATAACTTACTTTTTGGTAGACTTGATCACCCCAACGATTGAATACTCGTAGCGAATTGTTCGGGTACTTATTAATCGCATCAAATTCGAGTACATCGTTTTTGCCATCACCATTTGGCGTAATCATGTTTATACTTTTGATAAACTGTTCTGGATCGGTTGCTACTGCTACCAAAATAGAATCCGTTACCATACAGCCATTTGCATCTACGATATCTACCACATAAACCGTGCTTTCTAATGGAGCCACTGTCGGTCTTCCTATATCAGGTGTACTCACGGGATAAGGAGTTTCGTACCAAAAATATTCTACACCTCCAGTAGCATATAATTGAAGTGCAGTATCTTCAGAAATACAAGTATCTTGACCTGCTGTAGCAGTTATTTCATTGACAATTACTTCTAGTTCCACAGTATCAACGCCACAATCATTAGAAGCAATCACTTCATAAATTGTCGTTTCGGATGGACTTGCTACAGGGTTAGCTATATCTAAGGCACTTAAAGATGCATTTGGATCTGTCCATTGATAAACCGTTCCACCTGATACATTTAATTGGATAGAGTCTTCAGGACAAATGTCTAGCATATCATTTTCAATGATTAATTCTAGACCATCTTGTACTAAAACATTAAGTGTGTCTGTCGCTTCGCAACCCGCAGCATTCGTAACGGTTACGCTGTAGTCACCTGTTTGGTTGACCGTTATAGTAGAACTTGTTTCGCCCGTTGACCATTGGTAAGTACTAAATTCTCCTGATATAATTTCTGTTTCATTACCTTCACACAAGACTACATCCTCACCTAATGAAAATTCTACAGCAGCACTTTCTTGAATTAAAAAAGTATCTACTACAGTACAAGCATTATTGTCTGTAACGGTTACAAAGTACTCTCCTGCAGCAAGCTCAGAAAACTCAGATTCTTCAATTGCTCCTTCTCCGATATCATATAAATAAGGTGCTGTTCCACCAGAAACCGTGATGGAAGCACCACCTGTTTCGCTAGTACAATCAGTGGTATCTGCTTCAATATTATCTATAACAAGTCCTGCTAGTGGACCAACTACGATATAGGTATCATTTAAAATTATATTTCCTTCGAGATCGAAAATTTGAAGTTCATAAAACCCTGCACCAATTCCTTGGATATCAGTATCTGTAGATGTAAAACCATCTGGCCCTGTCCATAAAAAGGTAACTAAAGAAGTGTCTCCTTCAACATTAAGATCAATAAATCCGTCGTTGCCATCAAAGCAACTAACAGGACCTACTTCAGCTGTTGCACTTAAAGGTGGAATAATTGTAACCGAACCATTTTCTGGATTAAGTGTGATAGGAACAAAGACACCATTATCACCTTGGAAGATTTGAATTTCTAAAGGCTCCTCAGTCATTTCGACAACAGTCGAATCGCCTGCATTGCCTATAGCAGAAAAACGTAGTCCTAATACTGATGTACCATCTGCTAAATCGACTCCGACAGCATCAACATCAAACCAAGAGATACGAAGGTTGCCTTCGTCGGCAGTGACTTCTCCGACGGCAACGCCTTCGAGGTCTGTTTCAAAATTAGATTCGTACTGAATGACGGTGGGATCCCAATTAATGGAAAATTGCATACTGACAATATCGACGAAATCACTTGCGGTGACTTCTAGTTCGACAGTGTCTCCCTCTCCTACTGTTTCGTGGGGGATATTGAGGGTCAGCGTCTGTGCTTGCGCTGCAAATATGCACATCATTAAGGCAAAACCTGTAACAAGCTTTAATGAGTTCATAAGTTTTTTTGTTTAACCGTAATTAAATAAGTACTGGTATACAAATACTCTTGATTGGTATGTCCAATCAGTGCTTTAAAATTTCGGTGTTTTTTTTTGCTTTGTAGAATACTAAGGAACTATTCAGTTTTACCACTCGACCCTTAAGTCTTTGAGATTTTGAACAATCACTTATAAATTATAACCCAGAATGATAGTTATCAAAAGTTTATGATCCTTTCAATTACATACTTCTGGATATTTCTCAAACTTTACATTAAAGTAAGAACAAGAAGACAATTTTTAGCATTTGCCTACGGCGTCCTTCTTTTTCATCGAAAAAAAGAAGGCAAAATTCTAGGACAAATAAACTCCTTCCAGTCAAACAGTATTTGTCCAAGCCTCCCGCCACTTAGTACTTAATTTTTCTACTAAATGAAAATTGGATTGGTACTGTATTAAGTAACGGTCAAATAATAACTTCCCGATTTGTGGCTGGTATTTTAGAGTTAATATTTCGTCGAAAATACTCGTGATAGCTGGGCTATCACTGCGTTTTTCTCCTTATCTAAACTCAAAAATTCTATAGCCAAAATGCGGAACTTATTTTTTACCCGTTACTAAATAAATATTATAGGAAGCTTTGGAGAATGGGAAAAGACAACTCGTGTCTTTT
>JAHDIP010000060.1 GCA_020630735.1 Saprospiraceae bacterium
TAAAGTAAATTTTTCTCTTATATTGAAAGTGATTGCCAAAACATTTCAAAACTTTCATCCCAACGATAAGCCTTTAATGCCTCTTGGTTCATTCGTTTTTTGACAGCGCCTGTTTGTTGCCATTCTTGGTAAAGGGCTAAAATATAATTTTCGATAGTAGGAAGATCAGCAGTCGTATTATAAGCCACTTTGCCTGCATTTAAAGTAGAAAAAAGCTGTTCGAACTCTTCGTCCTTTGTTCCATTGATGAGAAGTAAAATAGCATTTTCAGCAGCCAAGTAATCATATAATTTTCCAGTAAGGGTTCCTGAAAGTTCAGGACTAGACCAAGAGAGTAAAAGATTTAAATGACTAGTACGTTGAATACTCGCAGCTTCTTGCATGGAGACCAAACCTTTACAAACATAAATATCTTCGAGATCAAACTGGCGGATATAATCATCCCAAATAAGCTGATCTTTACCTGCATAAATAAGCTGAATTTGCTTGCGCTCAATTTGTAGCTTTTCGATTAGATTATTGATGGCTTTGAGTAATGGTTCAGGTGTTTGTAAAGTATACATTGAACCTGTATAAGCAATCGTAAATTTATCGAAAGCTTTGTTATCTCTTTCTTGGAATAAAGGACTAATACCATTGCGTAAAACTTGAATATTGGGATTGTATTGCTTTAGGTGTTTGGCCAAACCTTCAGAGACGGTAGTCACCACATCAGCACGAGAAAGTATTTTTCGATTGCACCAATGTTGGAAGGATCTAAAGAATACATTATCACGATTGACATCGACATGCAAATCTCTAAAATCAGCGATCCAAAAAGTAGTTGGTCGAATACGCTTGATGAGGTAAGCGATAATATGATCAGCATAAGGTCTGAAAGAAGAATAGATTACATCCACCTTCTTTTTGCGTAAGCCCAAAAATGCTTTCCAAAAACCGATAAGAATATAAAGTAGCCCACCTTCACCAAGGAATAATAGCGTAGGGAAGCTTTCCAAAAACTTTCGGACAAAACCAACCGCTCCCTGTTTTTTGCTTGCATTCAATTTATTATTAATGGCTTTTCCTTTTCGATTAAATAGAGTAGAAGTTGTTCGATAGTCAAAACAAGGAACAGCAATACGCTCTACAAAACCTGTTGCTAACTGATCTTGCATCGGCAATGCAGGTTTTTTCTGACTCAGAACATAAACTTGATTGGAATGTCTTTTAAATTGACGAGCAATATTATAATTTCGGACGGTTCCGATAGTGCCCATTGGAGGAAAATAATAGGCAATGATGAGTACATTTTCCGCTTTCATTACTAAGCATTATTTTGAAACCTAGCAATAAAATCGAGGTAGTTTTGTATGATCAGTTTTTCATCAAACTCATTCAATACTTTTTGACGACCATTATTACCCATTGCTTTTCGTTCATCACAGGTCAATTGCATGAATTGCTCCATTTGTAAAGCAAGGTCTTCAGTATTTTTTTTCTGACACAAATAACCATTCACTTTGTGGTCAACTACATCTCGACAGCCCACATTATCGGTCGTAATAATTGGTTTGCCCATGCTAGCTGCTTCTAATAGAACTCTAGAGATTCCCTCTCGGTAATACGAAGGTAAGACCACACAGCAAGCTTCGTCAATATATTTTCGAATATCTGTTGTTTCACCCAAATAATTTAAGATACCTTCCTTTTGCCATTTTTCGATATCAATGATAGGAACAGAATTCGGGTTATTAGGATTGATAAAACCTAAAAGCTGAAATTCGACATTGGGATATTTAGTTTTAATGATTTTGGCCGCATTGACATATTCGCCTACACCTTTATCCCAAATAATTCGTCCTGCAAATAGGAATTTTACAACAGGAGAACATTCAAAAGGTCTTTTGGGCTTAAAACGATCGGTATTGACTCCTTCGCTTTGCAATAAATAGGTCTTTTCTTTTTTTACAATCCCTTTTTCTACAAATACATGTTGGTCATCTTCGTTCAAAAACCAGACTTGTTGACTCAATCGACTGGCCATTTTGTAAGATTGTAGAACAATAAATTGGACCAAAACGTTTTTATAAGACAATAAATGCCCCAAACCTGTGGTAATGGCTACCGAGGGTATATTGCAGCGGTATGCCGCCAAACTACCATAGATATTCGGCTTAATTGTGTAGTGGAAAATTAGGTCAAATGCGTGAGTTTTGTATATCTTTATAAACTGTCGTAAGGTTTTTAGGTCGTTAAACGGACTTGTACCATAGTTATCCATGTAGATATTTTGGTAACTGAAGCCTTCAGCGATTAATTTTGCACTAAAGTTATCTTTTGGCGAGATCAGAAATACGTCATGCCCTAGCTCTTTTAATGTTCTGATAAGACCTAATCGGAAATTATAGATACTCCAAGAGGTATTTGAAACAATAGCTATTTTTAGCGGTTTACTCATTTAATTATGCTGAGAACTATATTTTCAGGCAGATGTAATTGATAATTTAAGACATAAAGAACCTATTAGTAAGGTTTTAACTACAATAGTATTAATAATTAATGATAATGATAAACTTTAGGCACTAAAGTTGTCAAACATTATAGATAGTTATAATCTATTCACAAGTAGAATAAAATATACGTCTTTTTCTATTATAAAGATAGGAAAAACACGCTACTTAGCGTTATATTTAGTAGAACAGATTTTTAGTCTTGGCTCATTACTTAGAAGTTGGTTAAAAATGAATTGATGATTTATTTGCAAGTCATTGATTCCTAAATACTTCAACTATTTTAGTTTCTGTAGCTAAGGCTACACAAAAGAGAATGAGCTTTGTCTTAAAAATCAAGCACTTATAACTAAAAACAGAACAACTTCTTAAAATTAAATAGGATAAAGCCCACTTTAGGAATGGTGTTGAACATCTTCCATGGAAAATAAAACTCCAATTTTATGCAAAAATTGCTAACACTTATAATTTTTCTTTTTTGTTGTAGCCTAAACACCTATGCCCAAATGTGGAATGCCCAGGATACACTTTATGGGAATGAATGGATTAATTATGACCAAACCTATTACAAAATTCAGCTGGCAGAAGATGGTATTTATCGTATTCCAACCGATGTATTAGCCGCTGAAGGAGTTCCTGTAAGCTCTATTCAAAGCGAAGAATTTCAGTTGTATCATATGGGGCAAGAAGTTCCTGTATACATAAGTACAAATAATACCTTAGGTGCGGATGACTTTATAGAGTTTTATGGTGAAAAAAATAGAACAGAGCTGGATTCTTTTCTGTATACCTATCCTTTACAAAAAATGACGAATTTGCATTATAGTTTATTTACAGATACGTCGGCTTATTTTTTGACTTGGAATAATGATCCTAATAATGAGCGTTTTGAATGGGATGCTACTATGGATATCTCTGATGCTCCACCCAAAGAGGATTATTTCATGCATGATGAGTTTAAGAACTTTGCTGCTACCTTTATCAAAAAAGTAGAACCAGGTAATGTTTACCGTTCTCAATTTATGGTTGGTGAAGGGTATACTCGAAATTTTCCAGAAACAAATACACAAGGCGTCAATATAAAACCAGTCTATATTTACAATACAGGTGGTGATGCCAAAGCTACCGTTCGGCTAATAGGGAGTGAAGGTCAACATGAATTAACGATAGATGTCGAAGATGTTGAGTATCTCAAAGATAATTTTGCAGGCTATTTAGTGAAACAGTATGAATTTGATATACCTGTGAGTGAATTAGAAGCAACAACTAATTTTGTTTTTACTGGCAATGTGGATGGTAATGATAAGTATGCGGTTTCACATGTTAGTCTTATTCACCCCCGACAATTTAATTTTGACAATAACCAATACTTCGAGTTTGAAATAGAAGGTGGCAATACAACCAAGTATCTCGAAATTGCTGCCTTCGATACGGGAGGAGGAGATGCCATTTTGTATGATATTACCAATAAGCTTCGCTTGAGTACGGTTTACGAAGATGGTTTAGTAAAGGTTGTATTACCGCCTTCAGCGACGAAGCGAAAACTGATATTATTTAATACCGTATCAGGAATTAAGACAATTACAACCGTAGAGAGTAAAGACTTCATTGACTACTTTAATAATGAAGGTGAGTATCTTATTCTAACTAGTAAAAAGTTATTAAAAGATCCTGTTACGGGAAATAATTATGTGCAAGATTATGCAAACTATAGAAGCTCGATTCAAGGAGGAGGGTATAGTACGATCATTGTAGATGTACAGCAAATTTTTGATCAGTTTGCTTATGGTATCAATCGTCATAATATTGCTATTCGAAATTTTGGATATTTTGTAAAAAAGAATTGGACAGATCCCAAGTTCTTTTTCATCATTGGTAAGGCGAGAGAATATATTGATTTGAGATTGCCAGGTGCTTTAGGTACACCCGATAATGAAAGTTATGCCGTACCTACTTTTGGTTGGCCTGGTAGTGATAATTTATTGCTTTCCACGAATACATCAAATACACCTATCATATCCATAGGTCGAATAGCAGTATCGAATTGGGGAGAGATAAAAACCTATTTGGACAAAGTAAAAGTATATGAAAATACAGATGTACTTGGGCAAACAGTAGATGAAAAAGAATGGATGAAAAAAGTCGTTCATCTAGGTGGTGGTGATCCCAATATACAATCGACGATTCGAAACCATTTAAGTGTAATGGAAGATACACTTACGAATAATAAATTTGGTGCAGAAGTAACTTCTTTTTACAAAACCAGTGCTGATCCTATTCAGATTTCTCAATCCGAACAAATTTTCAATGCCATTAATAATGGATTGTCGATGCTGACTTTCTTCGGTCACTCAGCAGTAGGTACTTTTGACTTTACGATAGATGAACCAGAAAATTATGAGAATAAAGGAAAATATCCGCTCATGATTTCTCTAGGTTGTTATTCTGGAAATATCCATACGCCAATTCGAGGTATTAGTGAACGCTTTGTCTTTGCAGAAGAAAAAGGAGCGATTGGATTTTTTGCTTCCACTGGTGCAGGTCAGGTAACGCCACTTAATCTATGGGCAAGAGACTTTTATGCTCGATTGGGTGGAGAAAATTATGGCGAACCAATGGGCGATATTTTTAAAGAATCCATTAGGCTTATTGATGGTTATATTGGAACTGGTTTCAAAACACTAGCACAACAATTTACCTTGCATGGAGATCCCGCTCTTGTTATCAACTCGCATGCTGGTCCCGATTATTTAATTGATAATGGTTCGGTTGCTTTCGATCCTCCTTTGGTGACATTGCAGCAAGATAGTTTTGATTTCAATTTTACGGTTTCGAATATTGGTTCTGGTCTTAGCGATTCTTTTTTGGTAGAGGTTGTTCAAGAATTACCGAATAACGAAACAGCAGTTGTCGTAAGTGATCGTATTGCTGCACCAAAGTTTAATACAGAATTATCGTATCGAATACCTGTTTTTGGTGCGCAGTCTTTGGGCGAGAATAAATTTTACATTACAATAGATGCTGACCAAGAAATTGACGAATTGCCAAATCCAGCTGCCGAAAATAATAACACCTTAGTCAACAGCCAAGGTAACCAAGGCATCAGTTTATTTATCATTCATAATAATGCGCAACCCATTTATCCACATGAATTCAATATTGTTCATGCGGAGGAAGTAGTACTTAAAGCTTCGACGACCAATGCTCTTGCTCCTCTTCAAAATTATATCATGGAGATAGATACAACAGAGTTGTTTAATAGTCCACTTAAACAACGCACAGAAATTATGCAAGAAGGTGGCGTACTAGAATGGATACCCAATCAAAATTTTGTAGATGGGACAGTTTACTACTGGCGAACGAGTATAGATAGCACGAGTCAAGTGGGCTACTCTTGGAATAATAGTTCGTTTCTTTATTTACCTTCTGGTTCAAATGGCTGGAATCAATCGCATTATTATCAGTTCAAAAAAGATAGATATGTAAATATGGAATTGCCTGAAGACACTCGGCAATTTAAATACCTAGATGACTTTAAAGACATCAATATTCGAAATATTGCTACAGAGAATATTGTCCAAGATTTTTCTAAAATGTCGCTTAACAACGAAGTACTCGAACGGCATTGGGGGTTCCAACCTTATGCAGGAATGTATATCGTCGTCCTTGATTCGGTCTCGGTAGAGCCTTGGTTAAATCCATATCCTGGGGGGACGTATGGTGATGTGCCACACCCTGCTTGGGTTGGTACGATTAGGGCTTTTCCATTTGCTACTACTGAGCAAGCAGACAGAGCATCCATTATCAACTTTCTAGAAAACGAAGTTCCACCAAATAACTATGTAGCTATCTTCACTGTTCAACGATTCTTTAGTGATTATCAGCCTGAAGAGTGGGCTGCAGATTCTATTGCGTTGGGGACGAATATTTTTCAAGTACTCGAATCGCAGGGAGCTAATCAGGTTAGAGGACTCGAAACGACTGGCGCTGTTCCCTATGTTTTTATTTACCAAAAAGATCAAGGAGCCTTGGGCGAAGGTATTGCAGCACTAGTAACAGACGAAGTAACTGTCAATACCTCCATACAAGGTGCTTGGGATAGAGGTTATGTAGAATCAACGATTATCGGGCCTGCAAACCAGTGGACATCTTTAGAGTGGGAACATACCAAAGATCATGCAACGGATTTTGCATCAGTCGATATTATCGGACTTGAAGATAATGGGGGAGAGGTTGTGTTACATGAAAACTTACTTGCTCCTGATACCTCGCTTGTAGATATTCCTGCTGGACAATATCGTTATCTGAAATTGAGGTTCAACTCAAAAGATTCTTTGTTTAGAACATCGCCCCAGTTAGATTTTTGGCGCGTAAATTATGTCGGATTTAGAGAATTGGCGGTAAACAAAACACGTTTTTTAAATCTTCCTGATACGATTGCTCAAGGGCAATTATTCAATATGGGTATTGCTGTTGAAAACACAGGCGACTATAATGCGGATAGTGTTTTGGTTAAGTTTATGTTGAAAGATATAGCGAATAACGAAAATACTATTTATAAACGTTTGTCGCCTTTATCCATCGGAGATACACTGATTGCTGATTTGAATTTGGAAACCCAAGATATGAAAGGAACATACCAAATTGTATTTGAAGCGAATCCGAATGAAGACCAAACAGAGATGTATCACTTTAATAACTTTGCCATAGGTGAATTTTATGTTGCCGAAGATCAATTGAATCCCGTTTTAGATGTCACCTTCGATGGGGTACACATTATGGACGGCGATATCGTTTCGGCCAAACCGAATATTGTTATTACGCTAGAAGACGAAAACGAATATTTAGCATTGGGCGATACATCGCTGTTCAAAGTCTTATTGAAGTATCCGAATGAAACAACTGTTCGACCTCTATTTTTTGATAGCGGATTAATGAATTTTTATCCAGCCTCAAATGCTAGTAATAAGAATAAAGCAAGTATTGAGCTTAACCCAACCTTCCTAGAAGATGGCTTATACCAACTCGTCATTCAAGCAGAAGATGTAACAGGTAATGAATCGGGTCAATTGGATTATAAAATCAATTTTAAGATCATTACAAAAGCAATGATTTCGAATGTGATGAATTATCCAAATCCATTTTCGACCTCTACACAGTTTGCTTATACCTTAACGGGTGATTCGGCACCTGAATTTTTCAAAATTCAAATTATGACCGTTGCAGGTCGTATCGTCAAAGAAATCACCCAAGACGAAATGGGCCCACTTCGAGTAGGTACACACCTCACCGATTATACCTGGGATGGTATGGACGACTATGGCAATAAATTAGCCAATGGCGTTTACTTATATCGAATCGTCACCAAAGATACTTTCGGAAAAGATATCGAAGATTACGAAAATAATACCGACCAATTCTTCAAAAAAGGTTTTGGGAAAATGGTAATTTTAAGATAATTATAAAAAGGGGGTATTTTTTAAATACTCCCTTTTTTAGAGTAATCTGATAATATGTTATAGTAAAGTTATCTTAGAAGGTATTTGCTTAGAGGTAAGGATATTACCTTCTAGACGAAAAATAGTATTTTTATTTTGGGGTCTGCTTTTTTGATTCTTGTTTGGCATCGTTTTTTGAGGCAAGAAAAGGATGCTTTTTAATCGATCCTTACCAATGATGTAATAATGATCTAACTGTTTAAATGTTTGTATATTTTTTTCATAAATTTCATAATAAATACCTGAAAGAGCTATTCCAAAATCTTCGTTCGTAAAAGAGACAATCCATTCAAGTAATTCCTTTTTTTCATCATGTTGCATTTCATCATCAATCGTTTCAGATAGAAAAATATCATTTTGTTTATTAAAAAGATAATTAATAATTAGTTCTACAATAAAGTCTTCTTTAGGATTGTTGGACCACTGAATATTAAAATCCCTAAATAGTTGATGCATAGATTTACTTCTCAAAAATTCCTTTTTTCTTTCTACTAAAATAGTTGGGGGTATTTTAGGTAGATTTAATAAATCAAATGTGGCATTCATAATTACAATTTTTATAAGGTTAAAAATATAATTAAAAATGCCTCGAAATTTCGAGGCATTTTTATTCTAGATTAAGTCATTATCTTTAAACGGATTACGGATTTTTTGACGACCACGCCATACTCTAATTCTCAATGTATTGACACTCACACCTAAAAGTGCCGAGCATTCTGCATATGTAAATCCATCAATAAGCATATTAAAAACTATTAACTCATCTTTCGTAAGGTTTTCTTTCAATAGTACTTTGCAATCATTTTTGAATGATATAAATGCACTCGCAGCGACTTGTTCAAATGTATTTGATTGGTCTTCTTTTAGTCTTCGATATCTTTCAGATCTTCTATAGATATTTATGAAAACATTGTACGATTTATGTCGTAAAAAGCCGAATGGTTTTTCAATAGAAAGCAATTTTTCGAGTGAATAATTACTAATATCTGTGAACACCTCCATCACTAAGTCTTGTGCATCAAATCCATGAACAGTTTTGTGTTTTAGTAAGCCATTAAGATAGGATCTTAAGCTTACGTAATAAGTATCAAACCATTTTTGGATGATTTGACTTTTTTTATCGGGTTCTGGTAATTGTCTTCTCTTCATGATGATTGTTTTTGTTGTGAAGCTTACAATAGGTCTTCCTTTAGTTTGTTGGGGCTTTCACTATAGAGACAAATGAGAAATGCATAGCATTTCACTAGATTCAAACTCTTTTTAAATATATTGAGAGATGGAGTCCCTAAATAGGAAGATGATGAATCCAACAAGGATAAAAAACAAAGATGTTATTATAATTGAATTGGAAACTTTCTGAATTCTAAAACCCACATGGATTTTATCTTTTGCTGCTTCGATAATTAAAGAAAGAGATGACGAAATATTTGTTGTGTCTTTTTGATTTTCTAGTTCTTCTTGAACTTGGTTTTCTAGCTCTTCTATTTGTACTTGATCCTCTAGTTTTTCTACTTGTACTTTGGATTTAAATTCTAACGTATTCATAAACATATATATTGTTGATTCATATGTAAGACAAGTAAAGGCATGGAATTATTTCATTTATTACTAAAAAAATGATACGGGATAGAATATGAGACCGTATCTTCGCTTTCAAATTTTCATAAAATGAAACCATCAATTTTATACTTTTCATTAGCAATATTATTTTTCAGTGCTTGTGCCGAACAAGCACCACGTTCGGATGCCTATCCCAAATTAGTCAACAATAATCCCTATTGGTATAGTGGCGAAGCAGAAGTGTCGAGCTATGAATTAAGCCAAGCAAGGTATGGAGAAATCCATGAAGGTAAAGCCGTTTTAGTGTATGTAACAGAACCCTTTTCTACCGAAAAAAATACAAAATCAGATATGCCGTCTGCTAAAGATATTTCTGTACTAAAATTAAATGCAACGAAGAAGTTTAATACGGGTATTTATCCGTATTCGATGATGACGAGTACCTTTTTCCCTTTTGAGAATGGAAAACATTCGCTAAAAATTTCTTCTTCTTCGCAAGAGTGGTGCGGACATACTTACATGGAGATGCGCAACAAACGAAAGTTTGAAATTGATATTCATTCTTATTTCGAAGGAGAATCTGACAAGAATATTTCTCTTGATAAAAATGTATTAGAAGACGATATTTGGTCGATGATTCGACTTGCACCGAATGATTTACCTAAAGGAGAGCTTACTATAATTCCTTCCTTTTTTTACCTGCGCTTGATGCACAAAGATTTAAAGGCATACTCTTGTAAAGCTACAAATAGAGCGAATGGTGAAACGAGTAGTTATCGTTTAGATTATCCCGAATTAGATAGAAGCTTAACCATTCAGTATGAAACAAAAGCCCCTCACAAAATTTTGGGATGGACAGAAAGTTATACAAGTGGCTTCGGAGCTAATCGAAAAAAATTAACCACAGAAGCGAAACGAATCGAAACCATAAAAACAGCTTATTGGGGCAAACATTCTAATAATGATCGTGCCTTAAGAACAAAATTAGGATTAGATTAGACGATAGAATGCGATACAAAATTTTTAAACCAATATCTATTCTAAGTTGCTTAACTATTCTGTTTAGCTCTTGCCAAAATTTAGAAAGTTTACACCATGTGTCACCAATAGCACCTGATCAATGGTGCAAAAACCAACCCTGTTCGACTTGGGGCGATATAGTGATTAGTCAACCCTCTTCAAGTATAATTGTCTATCTACTTGCAGCGATAACTTTGTGGATTGCCTACCATTTTTTCAAAACTCAAAACGGACAACAATCAAGATATTGGTGGGGTGTTTCATTATTGCTTGGCGGTTTGGGAGCTGCCGCCGCAGGTACTAGTTTTCAAGCATTTGGCTACATGATCAAATGCACAAATAGAGACTTCTGTCAACTGACTAGTTGGTGGGAAATCGTTTATAATATTTTGACGGTGGCAGGAGCTGGAGCTTTGCTTATTGCAGTAGCCTATTCTTGTTTGGGTAAGCAGTGGCAACAAAAGAGTAAAGGATATGCCTTATTGAGTACAGTATTGTATACTATTGTTTGTTTAGCAGGTGCCTTTTTACCGCATCAGTTTTTGGTCTCATTTGAGTTAATGATTTTATTTACGACACCTGCTTATCTTGCCATAGTTGTGTTACATATTGTTCAATACTTCAAAAAACCTACGATTCTACTTCGTCGTTTTTTAGGATGTTGGGCGGTATTAGCCGTCACCTTTGTTGCCTACTATTTGTATTTAGCCAATGGCTATACACAACAGTTTTGGGCAAGAGGCATTTGGTTTTCTGAAAATGATGTGTTGCATGTACTCATGTTGCTATGGTGTGGCTATATTTATTTTTTCCTTTCTAAATGGGTAGAGGATAAAACAATAGCTTAAATAAATAATTATATTCACTTCACTTTTTTACCTTTTCTATGATTGAAAAATTATTTCTAGGATAAGTATTATTCTATTACTACCATTCCCATTTTAAACTTAAATTTGGGGTGATACCCATATCTATTTTGTTGGAGTAGCGAAGTTCGGAGGCTTCATTTCCATTGACATCAATCAGGAAAGATTTTTCGTAAAGATTGGTTTGATTGTAGGCATTAAATAAAGAGAATCCGATGAGTCCTTTGCCATACTTTTCATTTTTAGGAATAATGCTATAAGCAATAGAGGCATCTAGTTGATGATGTGAAGATAGGCGTCTACTATTGAATATATTAGGCTCCGTATCAACTATATTTTTTAAAGGACGAATAACTTCAATATTCGCGCCCATTGTATTTTGTTCGAAGACTTCATAAAAATCCTTTTCAGAAAAAGGTCTACCAGAAGCAATTTTCCAACCCAAAGAAGCTTGCCATTGCCCCCGCTTCCATAAATTAACCCAATGAAAAACGTGTCGCTGATCATTAGGGGAGGCAAAATCAGAATCAAAAAAGTTAACAAAATGATAATCCGTTTTGCTAATGGTATAACTGAACCAAGTTCTAAAATGCGGCCAACGTTTTTTTATTAAGACATCAACACCTGTTATAGTAGCATTTCCGATACGTTGAGCAGTACTTAATTCTTCATCAAAACCAGAAGTTAGAGAAGTTAATCCACCAATACGTTTGTAGTAACTTTGCACATCAATTAACCAACTTTTTCGCTCAAAAATAATTCCTAACTGATGTTGATCAGACCGTAAAATAGGTACATCTGCTTGCCCAACTGCTTCTTGTCCTGCTAATACCCAAACAGGTGTTTCGATACTAGCCCGATCACCTTCTATCTGGAAAACCTGACTCAAAAACTGGAAGTAACGACCTGTATTGGCATAGAGATTCATGGCATCAGAAAGTTGATACCAAAGGCGTAGACGAGTTTCAAAAAATAATTTTCTCCCTTTTCCCTTTTTGAAATAACTTTGTCGCAATCCTGCATTAAAACCAAAACGTTTATCCTTGGCTGTATTGAAACTGGTATGCAGTATATGAAGAGGTGTTTTTGAACCATTATTTCGATCACTTTGAGGTTGATTACGAGATTTTTTTTCAATCTGATACGCTACATCATAAAAGGTCAATTGATAGCCTACTTTTAACAAATGTCTTTTGCTTGTTTGCCAATCTGTAACTACTTGAATTTGCTGTTCTAGGATTTTACTGTTTTTTATACCTTCTTTATCAGGCATTGTCGGGTTCATACTTTCATTTTGGTCAATGATATCATATTTGTAATCATAACGATAATCACTATGCACTAAAAGTATTTTTGACGAAAGCGTTTTATTCCATTGATGTTGCCAATTTAAACTAGCACCTAAATTTTTTAAGAAAAGATCATCTCGTTGAGTTTGTTTTCGTTGGTCATCATCAATTTCAGACTTGAAATCATTGAAACCATAAAGAAAAGAAGCAGATAATTTATCTCGTTTAGAAAGCTGAAAGGAAGTTTTGATATTGGAATCAATAAAGGCAAAATCATTCTTGAATCGAATGCCTTCAGGAAGTTTGTTGGAACTAGGGAATTCAAATAATACCCCTTGGTTAATACGCCGAGTAATATTTTTGAAAGTAGGCGTTCGCCAAACATCTAAGGAAGAACCACGTAAAGAGTAGATGACTTTTACCTTATCTTCAGCAAGTGCAAAACGACCACTCGTAAAGGCATTCGTTAAGTTTGTTCCAACGATAAAGTTTGGCTCTTTTATTTTTCGATCATCAGAGCGTAAATCAATGACACCAGAAATTCTACTTCCAAACTCAGCATCAAATCCACCTCTGTAAACAGAAGCCTTGTCAATAATGTAGGGATTGATGGCAGAGATCATCCCAAAATAATGAGCAGTATGATAGAGCGGAATGTCTTCCCATAAAATCAAATTTTGATCAGGATTTCCACCTCTTACACAAAGCCCTGAAGCAGAGCCATCAGGAGAAGTAATACCAGGCAAAAACTGAATTGTTTTCAAAATATCTGGTTCTACTTGCCCAGGTAGGGTACCTATTTCGTTTGGCCGAAGTTCTGTAGAAGCTCCGTTATTTTTTAAGCTGATACCTGTTGTAAGGTAATCAGTTACTACAATAAAATCTTCTTCAAATTCTAAATAATTTAAGGAAATAGTAGGGCAGGGGCTGGCAAGCAAATCGCTGGCTAAAAATCGTTTTTCTTGATAACCTACATAACTGATGACTATGCTATCTGTTGGATTGAAAGAAGCTTTTAGTTCAAAGCGACCATCATCGTTTGTCGTCGTTCCTTTTTTACTACGTTCAATAAAGATGGTAGCATAACCCAAAGCTTGTTGGCTCAAACTATCGACAATTTTACCACAGAGCAATGGTAAGATTTGTTCTTTTTCTATTGTACTAAAGCTTTCATCTTTCGTTAAAATAACATAATTGCCTTGTACAATTTCAAATTGTATATCTGTATTTTTTAGAATAGACTGTAGAAAAGTATTGATCGTTTCTCGTTTGGGAACTAAGTGTAATTTGATGCCTTGGATATCTTCTTCTTTGTAAGAAAACAAAAAATCGTGCTCTTCTTCCAAATATTGAATGACCTTTTCAAGCGTAGTTGCTTCATTCACCTCCATCGTAATGCTTTGTGCCAAAACACTGGTCGATAAACAGCCAAAAAGTAGAACAATTATGTATTTGATTCTCTTCAAATTTTATTACTTAACTTGTGTAGAGCAGGGATAAGAGAAGCGAGAATAGGGATTTTTTAGTTTTTAAAGGACATCTTTTCTACATTTTAATACTAAAAAATTCCGCTTCACTGTTCACTGCTCTCGATTCTTAATCTTCCACAACTTTAATTACTTAAATAATCGTACATTTTTAGCACCCTTCATTTCGTATTGAATGCCTAAAGGCATAAGTGTCGTTTTCAAAGCTGCGTCTAAATCTTTTCCTTGAAAATTACACGTAAGTTCTTCGTTACTATCAATTTCACTAGCATCTATTTTGATATCAAACTGTCGTTCTAACTCCTCTAAAACAGTAGCTAAAGGTACAGCCTTAAAACGAAAAATGCCATTCATCCAATTTACTTGATTAGTGGGAAGTAGTTCCCATTTTTTTCGAACGGTATTAGCCGTAATTCTTACCGCATTATTAGGATTCAATTCTTCTAATACCTTACCCTCGGAAGAAAGTACTGCAACTTTTCCACTTTTACAACTCACCTCTAATACATCTTTTCTTGACCAAACATTAAATTGAGTACCTAAAACCTGTACCGTTCCGTTTGGTGTTTTTACTTTAAAGGTAGATCCTTTTTTTACCTTAAAAAATGCTTCGCCTTTCAAATTAAGTATTCGGTTAGTATCCCAATTATTGGCATCGTAAGCTAGGGTACTTTCGGCGTTTAACACAAAAGAAGATTGGTCAGGTAATAGACCTTCTTTTCGTTCTCCTTTAGCCAATTGATATTCTACCATTGATTCAGCACTCGGCCAAAAGAACCAAGCAGCTAATAACAAAACCGAAGCAGCCACACCATATTTTATCCAACTAGATAGAAAAACTCTTCTTCCTTCTTGTGGCGGTTTTTCTTCAACTAAAGGAGGTGTTTGCTTTTTTTCTGTTTGCAAAATATCAGCAAGCATAGCATCTTCGTCGAAGCTAGGTGCCGAAAGATGTGCTGTATGTTTGTACAGCTCAACTAAAGACTCATAGTCAGGTCGTTGTTTAAAGGATGCTAATTCTTCGGCATTAAGGGTGCCATTTACCCATTTATGTAATTGTTCGTCATTCACCATGATTAAAATAATTTAAAGAAAATAAAACCACTTTTGGTTTTCGTCATATCACTATAAAGACAGTACACATAGTGAAAGACCTACCTCAACACACAATTATTTTATTTTTTTAGAAACCTGCCGCAAAGTATCTAGTGCATTATACATGCGTTTTTCGACTGCTTGTTTGCTAATTCCGATTATTTCAGCAATTTCTTTATATGTTTTTTTATCAATTCTACTCATTAAAAATACAACCCGTTGTTTTTCTGGCAAATCAGCAATAGCTTTTTCTAGCTGTTGTTTAAACTCTTTTTCTTCCAGCAAATATTGAGGACTTTCTTTATGCGCCTCTTTTGTAGGGTTATTTTGAAAGTTGAGTACTACTTTTTGATGCTTGTATTCGTTGATTAATAGATTATTCGCTGTTTTAAAGACATATCCCTTTGCACTTTCCAATGTTACCTTCGCACAATTTTGCCATAATTTAGTAAAGGCCTCTTGAGTCAAATCTTTCGATAAAGAGAGGTTTCCAGTCTTATAATACAAGTAATTGTGCAGGTTTTTTGCGTATTCCTTGAAGATAGAAGTGTAAGTAGATTCCTGACAAAGGGGAGCATCTTGCTGCATGATTGAATTATTTTTCACTTTTTTCTACCACAAGGTAGGTCTTTTTAAAAGTAGAATGTCTTTAGTTCAAAGGTACAAAACCAATATTAATTTTTAGATAAAATCTACGTTTATGAAATTTACACAAGTATTAATGATTACAACACTGATAACTTGTTTTTTTTCTTGCCAAAAAGATTTCCCAGATGTGGCTAATCCTATTGATGGTGAAATCATAGATATCAATAATACTAATAATACAGGAAACACGAATACCAATACGAATATGGTAGAGTTGGGGCGAATGCTATTTTGGGACCCAATTCTTTCTGGCGGAAAAGATGTCGCCTGTGCCAGTTGTCATCACCCCAATTTCGGGTATGCAGATGGTCGAGCATTGTCGATTGGAGTAGGAGGAGTGGGTTTAGGACCAAATCGTCAAGATTTATCACCTGGTAATATTGGTTTCGTTAGTCGAAATTCTCCAACGATTATCAATACTGCTTTTAATGGAATGGATGAAGATGGACAAATTTTCCCAAGTTTAGCTCCAATGTTTTGGGATAATAGAACACTAAGTCTAGAAGAACAAGCACTTGGACCAATTCGATCATTTGAAGAAATGCGTGGCCATGCCTTTGACGAAGATGTTGCTTTGGATAGTATCGTCAATCGTTTACAAGAGAATGCAGAATACCAGCAATTATTTGAAAGCGCTTTTGGAAATACTAATGCCATAAATCCCGCAGGTATTGCGCGAGCAATTTCAACTTTTGAACGTACAATTGTAGCTACCAATAGTCCCTTCGATCAGTTTCAGGCAGGCAACCAAAATGCCATGACACAAAATCAAATCCGAGGAATGAACCGCTTTATGCAGGTAGGATGTGATGACTGTCATAGTGGCCCAATGTTTTCTGATTTTGAATTACACGTTGTTGGTGTACCTGATCATAATCAATTGGATAATTCAGATACAGGAGCAAATGGAACTTATGCTTTCCGAACACCAACGTTGAGAAATCTTGATGAAACAGGACCTTATTTTCATAATGGAGTAGGGGGAAGCTTACAACAAACAGTTGATTTTTATAGAACTGCAAGAGGCTTTGCTAATGGTGGTCCTTCTGGAGGAGGTGGTGGCGGAAACAACGGATTAAGTGTTAATCCCAATGTAGATAGAAATGAGATCGACGATGACATCCGCAATTTAGGAAATTTGAATGGTGATGATATACAAGAAATTGTTGATTTTTTACGAGCCTTAGACGATCCAGATTTTGACCGAACAATTCCACAAAGTGTGCCTAGTGGATTGAATCCAGGTGGAAATATAAATTGATAAAAATGTGTTTATTCCTACCAATATTCGGTTATCGGATCATCATTTGTAGCTTTTGATTGATGCTCAGTTACTTTAATCTTTTGGCAATAGGGCATGATTAAAGTGCTAAAGCAAATCAAAATCAAGAGACTTGATCTTCGGAGAAATACTGATCGGGTCACTAAAGTGAATCGATTAGAAAAGGAGCGAGATTTTTGTTGACTTGGTCAATCGAAAGCTACTCACTGGATCACTCGGAGTGATTGGATGAGTTGAAACAGCAAAAGAAAGTTTATTACAGAACAAGCAAAACTGAATACCTTAAAAAAAGTGATTGAGTAGTTTACAGCTCATAAACTACCGTGCCCTCACTTTAGGTTGCTTCCAGATATCGGAGGCAACCTTTTTTAGGTTCTTCTGGAATAAAAATTGTAATATTGTATTTTTAATTAATACGAAAAGAAGCCAGCGTATATGAAACTAGCAGCTATAGATATAGGCTCAAACGCAATTCGATTGCAAATAGTAAAAGTTTTTGAGGATAATGATTTGGTGAGTTTTAAAAAATTAGAATTTTTACGGTTCCCACTACGATTGGGACACGATGTATTTGGTAAGGGCAGAATTACGACTGCTACCTTAAATAAGTTTACCAAATTGATGCAGACATTCAAATTATTGATTGATTTGTACGAAGTAGAATCGTATAGTGCTGTCGCAACTTCGGCAATGCGTGAAGCGGAGAATGGAGAAGCCGTTAAAGAGTTTATTTTAAGTCAAGTAGGGTTGAGCATAGATATTATTTCTGGCGATGCGGAAGCTCGTATTTTAAAAAAAGCGATACTGCCTTATCTCAATGGGAAAAATTACATCCATATTGATGTTGGTGGTGGCAGTACGGAGCTTAATCTTTTTGAAGGAAAAAATATAAAAGATAGCCAATCGTTTCGGATTGGTTCTGTTCGGAAACTGTCACGAGAAGACCGTACCAAAACATTCCGAGAAATGAAGGAATGGATCGATACCCGAAAACTAGAGAAAAAAACAAACATAGCAGGTATCGGAACGGGTGGAAATATCAATAAACTATTTAAGCTAGCGAAGAAAAACAATAACTTGTCTATCTCTTTGGCCGAACTAAAGGCACTTAAAGCTTACGTCAAAGAGTTCACTTATGATCAACGATTGTCTATTTTGAAAATGAATCCTGATCGTGCGGATGTGATTATTCCTGCTTCAGAAATTTATATTAAAGTATTGCAAGATGCTGGGGCCGATTATATTACTGTTCCTAAAGTTGGATTGAAAGATGGGCTTGTCTACGAATTATATGAACGAGTCGCCGAAAAAGATTTAACAGAAATCGAGTTTTTAGAAGAATTTTAGATTAACCTTCTATGGCTGAATGTAAAACGTGTAAGGCTGCAATTACTACTACCTCAACGTATTGTCAAAGTTGTGGTGCAATAATAGTGACGGAAAGGTTGAGCATGAGAAGTTTATTCAAAAAGGCTATATTTAAAATTACGAATTTAGATCTTCCGTTTTACAATACAGCTAAATGGCTATTGACCAATCCTGAAAAAGTTACAACAGGCTACATCGAAGGTGTGCGGAAAATAATTAACTCGCCAATTCAGTTTGCAATAATTGTTTTAAGTCTTTATGGTTTTTTCCAATACTTTTTCTCTGATTTTTTAGACTTGGTTGCCCAAATCAATTTTTTGAGTGGTTTTGAAGCTGGATTTAATGATGACCCAGAAGAACAAGTAGTAGCAAAAAGAATAAATGCCATTGTTGGTTGGATGCAAAAACACAATCAATTCTTAAACTTTTTCCTAATTCCAATTCTAGGTTTTTTGAACCTTAAGTTTTACAGAAGTGTCAAATATAACTTAGCAGAGCATATCGTTATTGCTTTATATGCCATTTCTTTATCTATATTTCTAGTACTTATTTTGGGCTTCATAACCATACCATTTAAAAATAGCATCAATCTAGAATATTATATATATGCCTCTGCTTTTGTCCAAATTGGTTCCATTCTTTGGATATTGCAGCGCAGCTTGAAAGGCGCTATTTATAAACCAATTTTTTCATTGATTTTATCTTTTATAATCTTGACGTTTATCTTTATTTCCATGGTATTGGCGATCATGTATTACACTTTTTATACTACTTAACACGGAGATTTCTCCAATAAAGTAAAAGCAAAATATTCTAACATCTTTTCTACTTCTTCAAAATTATCATCTTTTACGCTAACGTCTGTCAATTTAGGTAAGTGTTGGGCGAAATAAATATGGTTATTCGCCATTTCAAATAGATTACTGGCTAAGGTATGAGGGTAGGGGAATTTAGGATTTATCTCACTAATCACATCTGCTACTTTGCCAGAAAGTTTTTTATAATTAAGAAAAAAGCCCTCAGTATTTTCTTTGTCTACTTCTTTGGTGTGGTAGGCTTTTGTCCCTTCTGCAATAATCAATCGGTGCAAAATACTTTCATTTACATAATGTATAGAAGGGTTATCTTTAGATGCGTAGACAAGTGTCTTGATAATTATTTTCAATCGTCGTTTGGGGTCTTCGATATTCATTACATGAATATCAATCAAATAACTCACCCACTCCCAATACCAAGATACCAGATAAATGAGTAAGAAGTGTTTATTCTCAAAATAGCGATAAACAGAAGCCTCCGTAGACTTCATGGCTTTAGCTAGTTTTTTAAAGTTAAACGCTTCAAAGCCAATTTCATCAATTAAGATGATACTTTCTTTAATGATGTTTTTACCTAAGGTGGTTTCCTGTGGGTCTCTTAGGTATAATTTATCATTAAGACTAATTTTTATACCAATCGCCATAAGTAATAGCTTTTTTTACAAAAGTAATGATTCTTTTGAACAAATTAAGATATTATTTGTTAAAGCAATTGTGTATTTTATAATAGTATTGCTATTATCAGTTATAGTTTTTATATTTGCTGTGCTAAAATAGTGATTTACTGTTAAAGTATCACTTGATTACAATCTATATAGACTTTAGATTGGGAATTCTGACTCATGCAAAGTTTCCTGCCTAAGGTCTCTTTTATTTATAAAGGAAAAAATGATGTTAAACTGTCATAGTTTAACCTACTATATTATTGTCTAATTTTTAAAAAATTAAATTAAAATGAACCCAGAGAAGAACGGAATATTTAGTAATTTAAAGTATGATTTACCTGCATCTATTGTCGTCTTTTTAGTTGCAGTTCCCTTGTGTTTAGGGATTGCTCTTGCATCTGGAGCACCCTTGTTTTCAGGTATTATAGCTGGTATTGTAGGTGGTATTGTTGCAGGTAGTTTGAGTGGTTCTCAACTAGGAGTAAGTGGGCCTGCTGCTGGGCTAGCTGTAATCGTTTTAACAGCGATACAGGAATTAGGTGCTTTCGAAATTTTCCTGATGGCTGTAGTCATTGGTGGTATTTTCCAAGTATTATTAGGTTTTGCTAAAGCTGGTATTATCGGCTATTATTTTCCATCTTCTGTTATTAAAGGAATGTTATCGGGAATTGGGATTATCATTATTTTAAAGCAAATACCTCATGCTGTTGGTTACGATAAAGATTACGAAGGTAGTCTATCTTTTGCACAGCCTGATGGACACAATACTTTTTCAGAACTCTTTTATATGTTTGAAGCACTGAGTACTGGTGCAATTATCATTACGGCGATTTCCATGCTTATTTTGATTTTATGGGAACAACCTTTTATGAAGAAAATCAAACTGTTTCAAATTGTACAAGGTCCTTTAATTGTAGTTGGATTAGGTATTGTTTTGAATCTTATCTTTCAAAACATGCCTTCATTGGCACTTACTGCAGAGCAAGTTGTCAAAATTCCTGTACCTGATAGCATTAATGGTTTTTTTGGTCAATTTACTTTGCCTGATTATAGTAGTATTACAAATCCTGCCGTTTGGGTCACGGGAATGACTATTGCCGTGGTAGCAAGTTTAGAGACATTACTATGCTTAGAGGCAACTGATAAATTAGACCCATTCAAGCGAGTTACTCCTGCTAATCAAGAATTGAAAGCGCAAGGTGTAGCGAATGTGATCTCTGGCTTAATAGGAGGTTTACCTATTACTCAAGTAATTGTTCGAAGTTCTACGAATATTCAATCGGGTGGACGAACAAAAATGTCTTCTATTTTTCATGGAATTATTTTGCTAGTATGTGCCATGTCAATTCCTTTTATTTTAAACTTAATTCCATTAGCAAGTTTAGCAGCTATTTTGTTTTTGGTAGGGTATAAGTTAGCGAAGCCAGTATTGTTCAAACAGATGTATGGACAAGGACAAACGCACTTTGTACCATTTATGGTTACTATTCTTGGTATTGTCTTTACCGATTTATTGATGGGAATAGGAATGGGATTAGCTGTCGCTATTTTTTATGTGTTGTATAATAATTACAAGAAACCATTTTTATTTGAGAAAGATAAAGATTTGAAGGATGGTGTGCTTCGTTTAGCGCTTGCTGAAGATGTAACTTTTATCAATAAAGCTAGTATCCAACGTACTTTAAGCCAAATACCTGATGGTTCAAAAGTTATCATTGATGCGTCAAAATCAATCAATATTGATTTTGATGTGATCGAAATAATTGAGGAATTTGAGGTCAGTGCCAAACACAGAAATATTGATCTTACAATAATTGAAAGAGAGCGAAAAGGAGTAGAAAATCAAGTATCGGAGGTAGAACACGCTCTTTCAAATAATCTTTTGAAAATTGATAAAAAAACAGTTACTATTTAACTTAGTTTCTTGATCTACGATTGAATACACTATTATATAGACTTCAGATTCAAATCCTAATACTTTTATATCCCATTCCTCTATTTATGGAGGAATGGGTATTTTTAGAAATTTTTTATTTTTGTGGTAAAAAAGATAATGAAGAAAATTAACTTACTTTTAGTAACACTTACATTGATCCTATTATCGAATCCCTTGCTTGCGCAACAGGATATATTTGGTAACTGGCTAATGTATTTTGGCACAAATAAAATTGCTGATGATTGGAGTATCCATTCTGAAGTACAATACCGTAACCATACCATTGAGCCTGTCAATATCGAGCAATTACTATTGCGAACAGGAGTCAATTACCATTTTAATAAAAGCACTGTTTTTACATTGGGTTACGGCTATATTGCTTCTCATGATTTTGAAAGTGAGCAAACTGCTCCAGAATCAAGAGAGAGTCGGATATTTCAACAACTTATTCTAATCAATAAAATTGGTCGGGTAAAACTCGAGCACCGTTATCGGGTAGAACAACGTTGGGTAAATTCTGATTACAAAAATCGCCTTCGATATCGGCTGATGGCTTTTGTTCCCATCAATAAACCTACGATTGAAGCAGGGACGTTTTTCCTTGGTGTGTATGATGAAATTTTTATGAATACCAAGCAAACTTATTTTGATCGCAATCGTTTATATGCTGCCTTAGGTTATCAAATCAATAATATAACTCAGGTACAAGTTGGCTATCTTCGTCAGCAGGTCAATGCTTTTGGAAAAGATTATGTACAGTTTGCTGTGGTGTTTAATCCAGACCTTAGAAAGAAAGAAGAGTAAAATTATTGATCTGCTCACATGGAGTGAGCTAATCAATACAAAAAGAAAAGGAGGTGATCGCTGAATGCGATCACCTCCTTTGATATATTTCAAGCAGTACTACAATAATATCTCATCTTGATTTGATCTTGCATTAAAATGCTAACGATTATTTTAACAAAATCATTTTTCTGGTAGCAGCATACTTTTCCGTTGTCAATTGATAGTAATAAATTCCTTCCTTTCCAAGTTCTTTTTTCTGAATATTAATTTTATGTGTTCCGACAGGTAGTGTATGATATTGCTCATGTACCAACTGGCCAGTTGCACTAAAAATCTTTAAATTCACTTTTCCTGATTCAGGAAGATAAAACTGTACATCGGTAGAACTAGAGAATGGATTCGGATTATTTTGATATAATTCGAATGACCTCGTAGAGCTTAAAGAACCTTTTTCTGATTTAAATGATAAACCTAGATTTAAAGCATTTTCAATTCCTTGATAGGCTTCTGCATGAATTCGCCTAGAATTAATTTCCAACGTTTTACTTAGTTGAATAGATTCTTTTGCTACAAAACGCAGACTAAATATACTTGTTCCATCCTTTAAGTTATGACCTTTTGAATCATTCCAGCTACTTGTAATAATTCCTTCTGAAAGAAAAGCAAAACCGAAATTATCGTCACTTAGCTGAGCCAATTGTTTGATCTCTATAGCTTCAAAAGCTAATGCTTCTTGATCAAACCCAAGACTAAATTGATATCCAATGATATTTTTGAATTCATTTGCTTTGAATTCAATATCATATGTTTTTCCTTTCTCTAAGAATTGATCTTCCACAATGAAATCTAGAATTTCACCTTCGTTTCTAAGTAGACTTCCTACGGCATTACTAGGAACTACGGAATTATTGACATCTCCAATTTTTACTCCAATAAAATCCGAATTTAATTTATCTTCATCTATATTATTGAAAGAAATCACTTCAGGAAAACTAGTAGCAAATGGATTCGTAGGATCGATAAAAACAAAGTTATTATCTACAAACCTCCAAGAAGTATTGTTCTGGAATGTTTCATCAATACCTAAGATCAATTTTCTTAATTCTACAAGGTCAAGTGTAGAAATGGTATTACTCTTATTGATGTCTCCTGCAATAATTTTATAAGGAGAATCTAACATTTGAACACCTAAAATATGTTTTTGAATTAAAACAAGATCGAAGGTAGAAACCCCATTCATTGGATTGAGATCTTTTTCTGGCGTTACAGTATAATTAGAGAACATAGGTAAATTAGAGAAGGTAAAGCCGCCATCTAAATCAGTTAGATATGGTTGGGCATTTGCACCACTAATATCTACGGTAACATTTGTCACCTCCTCATCCATTTCAGTAATAATTTGTCCAGCTATAGTTGCCAAGGTTGGATCACTAGTACAGACATTATTTGGATCTTGTATGACAATATAGGTTCTACAATGGTCTGCATTTCCTGCTTCATCAATCACCCATAAATCAACCCATTGTTGCCCAAGTTCAAGACAGGTAAATGTTACTGCAGTTTCACTAGGAGAAGGTAGGGTAGTGTTCGGGTCATCAAACTGTCCGACCTTTCTAACTCTAAAGGTTAAGTTTTCATAAGTTGTACAATTATCAAAACTACTACCACTTTCAAAACTTGCTGCATCTATTGTGATTTCTTGAGCAGATGGCATGACAGTAGTTGAAATGATTTCACAAACTGGTGTAGGTGCTTTTCCATCTACGATAGTAACAGTAGTTGTACCTGTAGATAAATTTCCACAAGCGTCTGTTGCTGTAAAGGTAACGATGGTGGTCCCATATGGATAAGTTCCACTTGGATCAGCCCCATTGCTATTAAAATCATTCGTAATAGTAACATCATTATCACAATTATCACTTGCCTGAGCAAGAGGAAGCATAATAGAACTACTAGTACAATTATCCTCTTCACTTTCCATGGTAATGGCTGCTGGCACAGTTAATTCTGGTGCGGTTTCATCCAAGACTTTTATGACTTGTGTGAATTCCCATCGACCATCTGAATTTTCCAGATTGGCAATATATTGACACCAGTCTACAACGACCCAAGTCCTTAAAATTTTATAGCAATATGGAAGTTCAATCGGTACCAACAGATCATCATATCCTATGAATACATTATCACAATCATCTGTATTGAGAGTTGGACCAGGTAAGTTTTCTAAGTCAATACCTGTAGAACAATTGGCCTCTATTTCTTCTGTTGGCCAACTAATATCACTTATATTAAAAGGTTCAAAATTGACAACTCGAATTCTTTGAATGCAAGTAGATACTCTTCCATCTGCATCTGTAGCGGTAAAGGCTCTTGTAATTAATCCTTCTCCACAATCCAAAATCGCATTGCTGTTTTCTGTAACAGTTACACTACAATTGTCTGTAGCAAATCCATCTTGCCCCCATGTTACTGGCTGTAACATACTTGTATTATTTGGATCATTGATGATGATATCTCTTACCTCATCTGGATTGGTTTGAATCGTTCCAAATTCAGATAAATCATCTAAATTGATCGGATATTCACAACTCAGTGTAATATCTGGAG
Source organism: Saprospiraceae bacterium (assembly GCA_020630735.1). Classification (GTDB taxonomy): domain Bacteria; phylum Bacteroidota; class Bacteroidia; order Chitinophagales; family Saprospiraceae; genus JAHDIP01. Next base: position 25,415 of record JAHDIP010000060.1, read on the forward strand.
GACAAGTAATATATGGAGCTAATTTGTCTTCTACATCTACTTGAACCATACAGTCATTATAACGATTGTATAAATCTCCACCTACATTATGTCTATTTTCATCAATAGTTCCAGGTCCTGGATCTACTTCATAAACTCTGAAAATGACCATTACATCTTCTGCCGAACTTGGATCGATATCTGAACAGCAGAAATCTGCAAAATCATTGAATAGGGATTGGGTTGGTGGTGTACAGGCTGCGCCGTTATCCATCCGTCTTACTTTGAAAAAGATATCATTACAATTGTCAAAACTATCATCATCAAATGTTTCAGCAAAGACTCTTGCAACACCTTCATTATTTACAGAAACACTTGTAAATTCATCACAAACTGGAGTAGGTCTAATTTGATCTTCCACCGTAATATTGAAGGTGCAATTACTGATATTAGAACAACTATCAATCGCTGTAATTTTTACTTCGTGGGTTCCTTCCGGTAAATTATTGATTGAATATTGGAAACTTCCTACAGGTGTTTCTACAATCGTTCCTTGTGGTACACTGATGTTGATATCTCTAATACCACTGCAATTGTCAAAAATATTGTTTTCAATATCAGGTAAATTATAGGAAGCATAGCAGCTATACTGATTCATACTAATAGTCAGATCATCCAAGCAGGTTTGAATAATTGGCCCAGTTGTATCATTGATTTTAATTGCCTGAATATGTCTTCGAGGATTGACTCCTTCTTGAAGTGGTTGACATTCATCTCGAACAACCCAATGTCTCAAAATTTCGTAAGCTCCAGCACAATTCGCGTCATATAAAGTTTCATCCCAATAACCGACATTCAATTCACAAAGATGCGCACCATTTAACTCTAAATCATTAATTGTAGGTTCGCCCGTATTATGTGGATTGACAATTGTAGGATTTCCTGCAACGGCTTCACAGTCTAAAGCATTGTCAAATACTAAATCAGCTGGAAATTCTACCATATCGAGATTGAATGGCAAAATAGAAATGTTTTGTGTACAGGTTACTTCATTTCCAGTATTATCTATGATTAACCAATGACGAGTAATGTTTGCAACAGGATCACCACAGGTTCCATTATCAAGATAGTCATCAGTGTAATCCATTGTAATACTTGTTTCACAAGATAGCAATTCAGGATAACCTGTAATATCAGGATGAGTAGATTGATTACAGGAAATAGAAATATCTACTGGACATTCGATCTCAGGATTTAATTTCTCCTCAATTGTTACTGTACCCCAACAACAATTAACCTGTCCATCTGTCTCAATACAAACACTTACTGTAAGTGTCATCCCAACATGATTAAGATCAGCGATATTGGTTCCATCTTCAGACGTTCCAATTTGATTGCCTTCTTGATCTGTAATGATAATAGTGTAATCATCGTAGCAAGCATAAATATCTCCTTCCAAAATCATATCGGCGGTGATCGTTGCTTCACAATTTTGATCGAGAGTCAAATTAATCCCATTATTACATGCGAGTTCTCCACTAGCAGGTGCAAAATCAATGACAGAAATATTAAAGCTACAAGAGGTTTCATTTCCTGCACCATCAGTAACTGTAGTTGTTGCGACAGTAACTCCTACAGGAATCAAAGTACCTGGTAGGGGATCGTAAACGACAGTTTCAAAACCACAATTATCTGTAACCGAAAGAGAAGGATAGACTAATGGCCAATTACATTCACCAGGGCTAAGTTGAAAAGTAATATCTTGACAAGATGATGGATTAATTTCAGGAAGCTGATTATCAATTACTTCTACTTCAAAACTGCAAATTGAAATATTTCCGCTTTCGTCTTCTAAGGTATATTGTACAATAGTAATACCTTGGTCAAATATATAAGTTACTTCATTGCCACCAGAAATAATTGTTGATGGAGTTAACATTGTCAAATCTTCCGATAAATAATCTAAAGTAATGGTTCCACTACCACAGACATCAGCAAAAATAGGATGAGTCCAAGTATAACTTGCCTCACAAATTCCAGGCTCTGTATCTAAGGTTACATTTGATTGTGTATAAGGATTAATTTCTGTAAGCTCTAATTCCCAATTATCTAAAGATCCAATTGCTGGATCAGAAGAGGCAATATTTAATGTCCAAATACCTTGCGCATCTTCTCCTTCAAAAATAGATAAATTACCCTCTGCTTGGAATACACCACTAGTGCCTAATGGACCACAAGTGATAGAAGCATATGGAGCTCCTTCATCATCTAAGTTGATATTGAAATCTGCACTTGCCGAACAGGCACCATTGAGTAAAATTATTTCAGTACCTGAAGGACTAGTTAGACTCATGGAAATAGCCGACATATCAGGATAACTTCCGATTAGATTATAGATATTTACATCACTTACAACAAAGTTAGTAGGTATATTAATACTAGAACTAATACAGTTTTGGTTTGAAATAGCTAAAGGAAGATCGGTAGCGACTGTTGTACTTAATATATTCATTGCGCAATAAGGTGGCGCCGAATTTTCTTCTACTGTAATTGTAAAACTACATTCTGCCAGTTGAGTTTCAAAAATTGGCAAAATATCTATTGTTCCGTTCTCAGGAAATACGTCTAATGAAGTATTTAATACCCCAAAACTTCCTCCTGTACAAGCTAGCTGACTTGAATAATCCATTGCAGAATCTGTATCGCAAATTCTAGACCTGCTAACTTGAGGGCCATTCAATGTACCTACCCAATCGAAACTAACAGGAGCATAACCATTTAGTGCAACTCCATCAATGGAAGTACCAGCATGTGCAATACTATAACCAGCAGGTGTATTTGTTGGGAGGTCCGTGAAAACTTGAGTATAGGTATCACCTACAGCAAGAACAGTACCTGTTGGTACTACATAGTTTTCTATACCCGCGCCTTCTCTAGCAATTTCAAGATTACTTATGTCAAAAAATCCAGGACCAAAGTTGGTAATCTCTACTCCAGTATTTAATCCGTCTTGAACGACTTCTGTTATTAATAAAATAGACTGATTTGATATACTGTAGTTAATCGTATTTACACCAGGTTCAAATGTGTTTCCTGATGCATCTTGAATACCGCATTGAACAATAAGTCCACTTTCATTTGTAATAGTATATGTTATTGCTACAGTACTTTGACAACCAACTTGTGTTGCCGATGGTTCAATTTCATTCACAATAGCACCACATGTATTTTCATCACTTGGTACAGTTATATCTTCAGGACACTCAATATTTACAGAGACTTCAAGACTTAAATCGACTACAAAGATGTCTATTGAACAGGTACTTGTGTTGCCACATTCATCTACTGCTTCATATATTAATGTTGTACTTCCTACAGGAAATGAAGAGCCTGAAATTAGTCCAGTTCCATCTATTTGATTGATCGTAACAGAACCGCAATTATCTATAGCAACTACAGGTGAAAAATTGACAAAGGCAGTACAAGTTGTTGGCTCTGCATCAATAATTATTTGAGGACGAGGACAGTTCGTGAAAACAGGAGCCTCTGTATCAACAGCACCAAATCTTCTTGTAATTTGTGCTGCATTTCCACAATCGTCAGCAGCTGTAAATGTAACATCTATATATCTTGAAAAACTACAATCTTCAACCCAATTATCACTATTGAAATCATGTGACCAAGTGATTGTTGAACTACAGGCATCAGTAGCTGTTGCTCCAGCATTATTATTTAACCATGCTAAAATATCAGTATCATTTCCTTGGTTACAGTCAACTGTTTGATCTAGTCCACCTGTAATAGTAGGAGGTGTGTCATCAATAATGATAAAGTCAGCTTGAGCGGTATCGA
>JAHDIP010000061.1:0-25163 GCA_020630735.1 Saprospiraceae bacterium
ATATCGTTTTCTTTTCAAATTTATTGGTCAACCTTATTCATAGACTTGGCAGTAGAATGCCTTGTTGTAGCACGATCTTATATAGTTAAGTAATGGCCGAAAAATACGGAAGTTATTATTTGACCATTACTATTGTAAGTGCTTGGTAGCAAAAATTACTTTTGACTAGCTGTGATTTTGTATTGTGCAAGGCAAAAAAGTAGTTGGATGAGCTTCTATAAAATGTAATAGCGATTTTGCTCTTTGTGCTACCATTCATTTGGCTTGGTAAACTCAGTTCAAGCTACTTCCACAGGTTTTTTTGATGAAAGAGAATCTGAAATTAGACTGTCATAAAAGTCTTGGCACTAAACTAGCTCAGATCTAGCAATTGTTGTTGAAAAAAAATGTTTGTTTTGTTTTATTTTTAACATAAAATGTTTTATATTGTGTTCAGAAACTACTCCTAATTAAATAAGGATTACATGACTGAACTATGCAAAAAATCAATAAGCTAAAACTCAATAGGCAGTTGCTTAATAGACGGTTTAGAGAAGTTTACAAAAAACTGAAGAAGAAAGGTGTAATTATTAAAAGTGATCGTCAGAAAAGTAAATCAGCTTTTGCCGAGAAGTTAGGAACAAAAGGTCATATCATTGATCTTTATCTTAATGACAAACGGCAAATTACATATGAACAAGCAAAACTACTTTGTATACACTACGGAGTGAATGAACTTTATCTGTTTCAAGGGATCGGAACAGCTTTCGAAGAAAATAAACTTCCATCTCCAGAAGAAAAATTAGCAATGGCACTAGGGATTAATTTCTCACCAAACATATTATTTACTAATGTCGAAGCCTTTTCGAGTAATACAATAGGCGTTGATTTAATCGAAGAAAACGAACGTTTTCATATTCCTGGTGTGCAAGGAGATTTAGTCGCTTTTAATATCAATGGTAATAGCATGCGTCCAACCATTAGCGCTGGAGATATGGTCATCTGTACTCCTCTAGAAGCTAGGAATGATATGGTCGATAATGAAATCTATGCAGTCGTTACTAGTCAATCAGTTTGGGTAAAACGAACCCAACGATGCTATGACCGTTACGGAAATTGGACACATTTAAAATTAATATCTGATAATATAGATGAATTTGAGCCTTTTATCATTGAAATAAGCGAAATTAGAAAACTACTAAAAGTAACGAAACGACTTACTGGTCTTTGTTAAAATAAGCCTTTAACAAATATAGAAAATATACAAGTTATACTCGAAGGTATAACTTAGCGAAGCTTTGTCTTTTTTTGAAAAGGTAAAGTATTTACTTAATGTGCTAAATAGTCTCTCTATTTATATCCTGCTGTTTTTTTGATTCCGACTCCCGAGTTCAATGCAATTCGGGAGCCTTTTTATTTGGTTTATGCCATTCGTTGACGCATGGCTTCGTATAAAACCATACCTGTAGCAACCGAAACATTGAGGGAATCTACTGTTCCTTTTTGAGGAATCATGAAACGTTTATCTGCTTTTTCTAAACAATTAGCACTCACTCCTTTTCCTTCAGATCCAATGATTATTGCAATCGGAACATTAAAATCTAACTCATGGATATAGGCATCAGCTTTTAAGTCGGTGGCTACGATACTCAAACCCGATAATTGCAAAAAGTCGATTGCAGAACTTATGGTTTTTTCTCTACAAATAGGAATTTTAGTTAAAGCACCAGCAGATGCTTTCATCGCGTCAGCATTAATCTGTGCACCACCTTTTTGTGAAATGACGATGGTGTGTACTCCACAGCATTCAGCAGTACGAGCTATGGCACCAAAATTTCGAACATCTGATACATTATCAAGTAACAAAATAAGAGGGACTTCCGATTGTTCATAAATGAGTGGCAGCATATCCTCCAAACGATAGAAAGGCGTTAAAGATAAAAAGGCAAGAATCCCTTGATGATTCCCCCTTGTAAATTTTGAAAATCGTTCTTTGGGAACATATTGAAGAGGCAAGTTAAACTGCTTGGTTAGCATGCGAACTTCTTTTTCAAATTCTCCACGAGTACCTTGTTGCAAGATCACTTTATCAATAGGTTCACCTGATTTGATAGCATCTATAACAGGATGCCTTCCATAAATCAGGTTGTTTTTTTTTGCAGACATTAAGTTTATAATGAAGTTGTTTAAGAATGTATTTTAAGTCTAGTGTACCAACATAAATTCTGATACATCCAAGATTTGTTATTTTAAGTTCAGGTCTCGTTCCAAAAATCTTAATTACAATTAAGGCGTAACCTGCCTTTGTGCCTTAACTGAACTTAAAATAGCTGAAGAAGTTGGTAGTCAATGATTAGCCATTAATTCATTTTTACACAACGACTATGTAATAGAAAGGCTGTAAAAGTAATACATTGAACAAAGCTTTTATTGAAAAAAAAAAATTAAATGAGAATAAAAGAGATTCAAATAAACATTTTGCTTCAAATTAATGTATAAATGTCGCTTATTCTATCAATTCAATCGAAGATAAAGCCCTTATTTCTCTATTATTTAAGTATTTTTGAGAAATTTTATGGCGTATATTTTCAAATATATAAATTCAAATCTAAAATGAAAATTGTTACAACAAAAACTATCCTCCCCATTTTACTGCTACTGATACTAGCGCAGTTGAGTTGGGCACAAGTACAAACACCACTTGACGCAGCACTTAGACATGTTGAAAAAAATAGAGTAGCTTGGAGTCTTTCTGAACAAGATGTTGCAGATTTAACAGTGAGCGATCTTTATGTTTCCAAACAAAGTGGCGTAACACATGTATACTTTGTACAAAGATATGAAGGTATTGAACTTTATAATGGTATCCTCAATGTAAGTGTGGCTTCTAATGGGAAAACATACAATATCGAACATCTTTTTATGCCGAATTTAGGAGAATTAGTAAATACAACTACTCCTTCTCTAACACCAAAAGAAGCAATAAAAGCTGCTGCAAAACACTTAGGAGCAGACTTTAATGCTCCACTAAAAATAAAAGAACAAATTAGCGACAAGCACTTTGTTTTTGATAAAGGAGCAATTTCTCATGCAGATATTATTGTAAAACTTCGCTATCAAGCACTAGAAAATAAAACGGTTCGTTTAGCTTGGGATTTAGCAATAGATCAAGTAGGAGGAAATGACTATTGGTCACTTCGTGTTGATGCATTAACGGGAGAAGTGATTGATAAAAATAGTTGGACAGTACACTGTAAATTTGATAAAGGACAATACCATAATCACGATGCACATTGTAGAGAAATACCTGAAGAAATGTCAACAATGACAATTCAAGAAGCGCTCATCAAAAAAAATGAAGCGAATGCTAATATGATGATGGGTATGTATAATGTATTTCCAGCACCGACTGAAAGTCCTTCGCATGGAGCTCGAATGTTAGTACCTGAATTAGGAGATGTAGTGGCTTCTCCATATGGCTGGCATGATACTAATGGTGCTATGGGCGAAGAATATACTATTACCAGAGGTAATAATGTACATGCATACCTTGATGTAAATAATACAAATAGTTCAGCAGGTGATGAACCAGATGGTGGACCAGGATTATTATTTGATTTTCCATTTGATCCAGCTGATGAGCCTGCTGCTTATCAAGATGCAGCGACAACCAATCTATTTTATATGTGCAACTTTATGCACGATTTTACTTACCATTATGGATTTGATGAAGGTGCAGGAAATTTCCAATCAAACAACTATGGAAATGGTGGCTGGCAAGGGGATTATGTCTTAGCAGAAGCTCAAGATGGTTCTGGTGCAAATAATGCAAATTTTGCAACACCTAGTGATGGAGGTAATGGACGTATGCAAATGTATGTTTGGGATACAGGTACAAATGTAAGTTTAACGGTAGAAGAACCTAATTCTATAGCCGGTAACTACGAAGCAAGAGGGGCTACTTTTGGAGGTACTATAACAACTCCTTTAACTGCTGAAGTGGCAATAGTTGATGATGGTACAACTTCTCCTACTCTAGGTTGTAATCCTTTACAAAATTCTAGTGAGGTAAATGGAAAAATAGCTCTTGTAGATAGAGGAAGTTGTGAGTTTGGGTTAAAATCTTTATTGGCAGAAGAAGCTGGTGCGATTGCGGTAGTAGTATGTAACTATGAAGATACTTATGTTAATATGGCACCTGGTGCCGATGGTGATGGAGTAACGATTCCTGCATACTTTATTACTGCTACAGATTGTCAGATAATACGCCAATTTGCAGGAACAACTTTATTACTTACAATGAACCCTCCACCTGTTGGTGGTCCTTCCCAAGTAGATGGTGATTTTGATAATGGCATCATTGCGCATGAATATGCTCATGGTATCTCAAATCGTTTAACTGGTGGACCAGGAGCTGCTGGTTGCTTGAGTAGTAATGAACAAATGGGAGAAGGTTGGAGTGATTTCTTTACACTTATTACTACAGTGAAGCCTGGCGATACTGGAGAAATGCGTAGAGGTATAGGCACTTATGCACAAGGCCAAGCTCCTACTGGTCAAGGTATACGCCGTTATCCATATTCTACTGATATGGCAATTAACCCTCAAACTTACAATGATATCATTGGAACTGAAGATGATGATCCTAATACACCTCCAGGAACTCCTCCTCATCCAGTAGGTGAAGTATGGGCTGATATGATTTGGGATTTATATTGGGCGCTTTCTAATGAATACGGTTGGAGTGCTGATTTAAATGATCCTGCAGCAGGTAATAATATAGCTATCAATTTAGTAATGGAGGGGATGAAGTTACAGCCTTGTAATCCTGGTTTTGTAAATGGAAGAGATGCTATTATTTTAGCTGATTCGTTAATGTATGATGCAGAGCATAGTTGCCTTATTTGGGAAACATTTGCACGAAGAGGACTTGGCTTTAGCGCAGATCAAGGATCAGTTGATAGTAGAGATGATGGTACAGAGGGATATGATATCTACCCACAATGTATACAAGAATTAAAAATATCGAAAGAAGTAACTAATTTTATAGACCCAGGAGAAGAAATTGAGGTAGAGCTAACTGTTGTTAATCATATTCCAGGTACCGCTACAAATGTTGTAGTAACAGATGAAATACCAGAATTTACTTCTTATGTGAATGGTTCTGCTTCCAATGGAGGTACCGCTAATGCAGGAATGATGTCATGGGATTTAGGAGATTTAGCTTTCAATGAAACGGTAGTTCTTACATATTCTTTAATGTCTGATCCTTCAAAAGGCTCTATAAGTAATTTTAAAGATGATATGGAAGATGGAGATGATAACTGGGAGTTACAAGTACTTGAGAATACAAATATTTGGGAAATTATGGATATTTTCTCATTTAGTGGAGATTTTGCTTGGACAATAGGAGAACCAGAAGCATCAAGTGATCAAGCAATTATGTTGACTAATCCTTACTCTGTTAATGGTAGCAATCCAACATTACGATTCTTTCATCGTTATGATACAGAAACTGCTCTTGATGGAGGAATTGTACAATTGTCTACAGATGGTGGTACAAACTGGTCTGAATTAGGACCTAATATGTTTCGTAATGGGTATAAAAATGATATTGCTTATACTACTTTTGCAACTCCAAATTTACAGGCTTTTTCTGGTAATAGTTTTGGATGGAGAGGAACTTATGTTGACTTAAGTGACTATATTGGTCAGGATATCAATATTCGTTGGCGCTTTGGTACTGATGCTGCAGTTGGTGGTCTAGGATGGTTTGTTGATGATGTAGAATATTTAGAGTTATTAAACTATAATGGAGAAGCTTGTGTTACTGCTGATGGTGATGAAGGTAATTGTGTTGTCGCTGACGAAAAAGGAACTGTAGTCAGTACACTAACTACTATTGCTACTATCGACGTCAATACAACAAATGCTGAAATCAGTATCTTCCCTAATCCTGCTAACGATCTTATCAATATAAGTATCGATGCAGAAAAAGCTGAGAAAATTAGCTTAAGTTTAGTAACAATGGATGGTAAAGAATTGATGCAACAATCAACATCAATCACAGCTGGTAGTCAAATCATTCCATTAAATATTGCTGATTTATCTGCTGGTTTTTACTTTGTAAAAGTAACAACAGAAACAGGTACTGCGGTTAAGAAAGTTGTTGTTGAATAATTCTCTTCCTCAAGATACTTTAAAAAAATAAGGCTGCTCGTTTCGAGCAGCCTTATTTTTTTAGAAAAATTAAATACTAATTTTCAGGGTAACCTGCATCATGCCAGCACGTTAAAATCTCCAGTTGCTCATCTGTTAATTCTGATGCAAAACCAGGAGGTACGAAATCCGCAGGTGGCATATCTTTGTCAACTAAAGTACGTTGATTGAACGCTCCACCAGTTGCGATTTGTAAACCAGCATAAGATGTATAATCAATTGCATTAGCAGGAATGACAGGATTTGCTCCTGTACCGTCGTGGCAACCAGCATAAGCACAAGTTGCATCAATAATAGCTTTTACATCACCATCGTAGGTTGCCGTGTGGTTATCACAAACATCAGTAGGTGTTACTGTTTCATCATCATTACCACATGATAAAGCAAAGGTGAATGCAAAGAACACTATAGAACATTGTAAAATTCTAGTTTTTGTCATCGGTAAAAATTTTTGTTGACTTATAATAAAAATCTAATATACAATTAATTTCTAGAAATATAAACACCAGATAAAATCATTAGCATACCGATAAGGTGTATAAGACCGATAGGTTCACCATCAAATGCTCCCCACATTAATGCGACAATAGGAATAAGATAGCTTACCATAGATGCCCATACAGCATTAGTTCGTTGGACTAAAGTAAAAAACAGAAAAGTAGCTATTACAGTGCCTACAAGTGCCAAGATACTTATGTATCCGAGGGAAGACCAAGCATGTGTATGGGTTTTTAAGACCATCAAGAAATCAGTAGTAAAAAGGTAGGAAAAAGCAGGAACGCCGATGAAGAAAAATGAGACAGCACTAATGGTAAGTGCATCCATTTCTTGCAAGTATTTTTTTACGGTATTAACACTTAAAGCATAAAGCATACATCCCAAAATAACCAATAAACCATACCAGAGATTACCTTCTAAGCCAGCTTCTTTACCTAGAGTGATCAAAACACCTGCACCACAAAGACCTACAATAACTCCAATGACTTTCGCCCATACCCAATCTACTTTAAAAATGAGTATGCCCCAAAGTAAGGTAAATAGGGGAGTAGATGAACTAAGTACACCAGTAAGAGAGCTATTGATTTCGGTTTGTGCGATGGCAAAAAGAAAGGAAGGAATTCCACTACCAGCAAATCCTACAAGGATCAAAAATTTCAATTTTGACCAATCTATTTTTTTTAACCTTAAAAGGAAAAAGGGTAAGAAGGCCAAAGCCGAAATACTAATCCGTAAACAGGCTAATTGTACTGGCGAATAAGCAACTAATCCCTTTTTGATCAGAATATAAGAACTACCCCAAACAAGTGACAACAAAAACAAGAGTGCCCAGTTGTACACATTATTATTATCTATTTCGCTTGTAGATGGTGAATTCAAGATTACTATTTTTGGGGGGTAAAGATAGTCTTATTCCATAAAAAAAGCACTTACAAGAAATGTAAGTGCTTTTAATGTATTATTTTCCAACTTCCTCCTTACTCTGGAGCGTCAGTATTTGCTTCAGGTAGTTCGTTTGTGATAGCAGGAGGAGGCGTTGTTCCATTCTCTTGCTGCTGGCCAAGGTAATTAGGTAAATCCATACCTGCCATATTGAATACATCATTTAAAGGAGGAACGGACTTATACAGACCAGAGACAAATTTTGAAGTTGAATTTCCTTCTCCTTCTTTGCCATTGCCACCTTCCCAAACGGTAACTTTATCAATCTTAATATTCTTAATAGCTTCTACTTGCATTGCAACTAAATCTTCTAACTTATCAGCAATGAGCATTAAGACCGCATCTTTAGAATTACCACCAGTGGATTTTACAATTTGGTTGAAACCTTGTGCCTGCTTACTCAAGATTTCGTACTGACCCTTTGCTTCCGCTTCCTTTTTCATAAAGATTGCATCAGCTTCCCCTTTTGCCAAACGTCTAATTTGTTCCGCTTCTGCTTCTGCATCAATCTCCACTTTTCGTTTTTCAATTTCTGCATTAACGATAATGTCGGCTTGTTTCGTTGCCATTTCACGTTCTGCACGGGCTTTTTCCGCAGTCATCTCCGCAGCATAGGCTTCTTCAAGTGCTTTTGCTGTTTGAATTTTTTCGGCAGCTGTAGAAACACGAAGTGCTTCAGCTTCTTTTACTTTACGTTCAGCATTAGAAGCTGCAATCAAGATCGCAGATTTATTTTGACCATCAACAGCTTTTGCTTCTGCTTCAGCCTCACCGATTTCAGCGAATGCATTAGCTGAAGATACTTCAGTACGTCTTTCTTTTTCTGCGAGTGCCTTACCAATATCACCCGTTCTATTTTCTTCAGCTACACGAACTTTTGCTTCGTTGATCGCTTTAGCAGCAGCTTCTTTACCGAGTGCATCGATATACCCAGATTCGTCATGAATATCTGTAACGTTTACGTTGATCAGTTGCAATCCAATTTTTCTAATTTCGCCACCTACACTAGTGGCTACATTCATCAAAAATTTATCTCTATCTGAGTTGATTTCTTCAATGTCCATTGTAGCGACAACCAGACGCAATTGACCAAAAATAATATCTTTTGCAATATCTCTGATTTCTTCGTTGTCTTTGCCTAGCAAACGTTCAGCAGCATTCAGCATCGTTCCTTCTTCATTCGCTACACCTACCGTAAAACGAGAAGGTACATTTACCCGTATATTTTGTTTACTTAATGCACCTCTCAAATCTACGTCGATGGTAATTGGAGAAAGATCGAGGTATTCGTAGTCTTGAATAACTGGCCAGACGAAAGCTGCACCACCTGCTATACATTTGGCAGAACCTTGCCCAGTACGACCATAAATAACCAAGATTTTATCAGAAGGACAACGCTTGTAGCGTGACACAAAAAAAAGCCCAAGCAAAACGATGAGACCAGCAAGACCTGCTAGAATTATTACAAATGCACTACCCATAATTTATAATTTTTGTTGGTTTTTAAATATTGTTTCAAATTGGAGTTATCGTCTCAAGGAGCAGAAAATAAACAGGGTATCCAAAATAAACTTTCAAGGATAGTAGGTTATTTTTTGCCTGTTCCTTTAATTCATCATAGCAGTATAAAAAATCAATGACTAACAGTAAACAATTTTATTCACTTCTTGATAGAAGGAGCATAGTAGTTTTGTGAAAAATATAATTATTGAAACTAGTTCCTTGCTAATAATTCGTCAATAGGTTCTACTAGAAGTAAGTTATCTTCCAATACTTCTATTACTCTTACTTGCGAACCCGTAGGTAATGTTTCTCCTTCAGTTGTAATGGCATCCAATTCACGAAGTGAGCCATTTATTTTTAGATGTACTTTGCCATACCCTTCTTTATTGGCAGGTATTTTAAGATATACTTCGCCTGTATTGAATAATGCCTCGTTGATGTCAAGATTACCTTCTTCTGTTAACTTTGAAAATAAATACATCATATAGCCTACTAAAAGCATCGCAGAAAAACCAGATAAGCAAGCAAAGCCTATTGCTGCACCTGTGCTACCTCCACTGCGTAGAACTAATACACCAGCCCAACCAAAAAAAGTGAAAAAGGCTATGATGCTTCGAACAGAGAAAATTGTAAAGTCGGTTTCCAATCCAAAGCCTGAATCGGGACTATCGGAAGGGATGTCTATGTCTGCATCTGTATCAAAGTCTAAACCGATGAGACTTAATACAAATTGAATGACAAACAATACCGAGAAGATAATAGAGATACCCCAAAATATTTGTAAGGTACTTCCCAATGAACTCCACCATTCTCCTAGCGATAAAAAAATCATATGCTTTAAATTAAATAAGACTAAAACGAGTTAAATTATTCTCATAGTTCAAATCTATTGTTTGTATTGATTAAAATAAAGGAAATTGTTAAAATTAATAAAATCTATCGACTAAAATCATTCTTTTTTCGGCAAAATGTATATTCAGCTTATTCTTTTAATTTTTGATATACCAAAACTTAAAAGAATGTTGATAACTGTTTGATAATCTTTTTTATAAAAGTAAAAGAAAACCTTTAATTCTTTCTACCTTAGTGGAACCAAAAAAAGTCCAATTAAAAAACTAGTCTCGCATGGATGTTAAACTATTTTCTGGAATTAATTCTGAATATTTAGCTGAGAAAATTGCTGACCATTATGGTTACTCACTTGGCGACAAATCACTCCTGAAATTTTCGGATGGAGAAATGCAGCCCGTCATTAATGAATCAGTAAGAGGTTGTTATGTTTTTTTTATCCAATCAACTTTTGCTCCAGCTGATAACCTGATGGAATTGTTGCTGCTTTGCGATAGTGCAAAACGTGCTTCAGCAGGATACATAACCGCAGTTATTCCATATTTTGGTTATGCTCGCCAAGATCGAAAGGATAAACCTCGGGTTCCAATTTCTGCAAAGCTAATGGCAAATTTGATTGAAGCGTCTGGTGCAAATCGGATTATGACAATGGATTTTCATGCCGATCAAATTCAAGGTTTTTTCAACATCCCCGTTGATCATTTAAAGAGTGAAGCGATCTTTATTCCGCACCTCAAAAAAATTGACCTTTCAAATGTAATATTTGCTTCGCCTGATGTAGGTGGTGTCAAACGTGCTCGTTCTTATGCAAAGTATTTTGCTAGAGAGTTGGTTATCTGTGATAAGTATCGGAAAAGGGCGAACGAAATTGCAGGAATGACCGTCATTGGTGAAGTCGAAGGAGGAGATGTTATTTTGGTTGATGATATCGTAGATACAGCAGGTACACTTTGTAGAGCTGCTGATATTTTGATGGATAAGGGAGCAAAAAGTGTACGAGCCTTGTGTACGCATCCTGTATTGTCGGGCAACGCTTACGAAAATATCGAAAAATCGGCTATTCAAGAGATTATTGTTTGTGATACGATACCGCTAAAACGTACTTCTAAAAAAATAAAAGTACTTTCTACGGCTAAGCTTTTTGCTAGAGCAATTCGAAATACACACGAACATCGCTCTATTTCAGCGCTTTTTGTTGAAGGATAAGCTTAAAAAGTCCCTTTTAGAATGGATTTCTAAAATAAAATCGTTATCTTTGCGTGCATTTTTAAGAAAAAAATAATTCAATATAAAATTATCAATCATGGAAACGGTTGCTGTAACTGGAAATCTAAGAACTAAGATCGGAAAAAAAGAAACTAAGGCGGTCAGAGCTGCCAAAGAAGTACCTTGTGTCATTTATGGCGGAAATGAAGTAGTTCATTTTTCTGCAAAAGTGAAAGAATTCAAGAAATTAATCTATACGCCAGATTTTAAAGTTGCAGAGATTAATGTTGATTCTAAAAAATACAAGTGCTTTATCAAAAGTACTCAATTCCATCCTGTGACTGATGATTTACTTCACATAGACTTTATGGAATTATTGGATGACCGCAAGATGATAGTTGAAATTCCTGTTCGTTTCAAAGGAACTTCTCCTGGTGTGAAAGAAGGTGGTGCTTTAAATCAGAAAGTTCGTCGTGTAAAAATCAAAACAACTGCTGATAAATTAGTAGACGAATTATTTGTTGATATTTCTGAATTGAAACTTGGTTTCTCTGTTAGAGTTCGAGATATCGAATTGCCAGAAGGTATAGAAATTATGAATGCTTCAGGTATTCCTGTTGCATCTGTTGAAGTGCCTCGTGCATTACGTAGTGCTGCTGCTGCTGCTGAAGGAGAGGAAGGTGCAGAAGGAGCAGAAGCTGCTGAATAAGAAAAACTTTTTTAAAATATAAAGAAAGGCTGTCTCATGTATATGTATGAGACGGCCTTTTTATTTTTGTATCTAAAAAAAAACATTGGCTTATGTCTAATCTGAGAGTATCTATTATTCAATCGAAGCTACATTGGGAAAATATTGATGCTAACCTTCAGATGTTCGATCGAAAAATAGATGGATTGGCTGACCAAACAGATCTTATCGTTTTGCCAGAAATGTTTACTACAGGGTTTAGCACCAATGCTGCTCTGCTTGCGGAAGATATGAATGGGAAAACTATAGAATGGCTTAGAAAGAAAGCCTCAGAATTAGATTGTGTCATTACGGGCAGCTTTATAGCCAAAGAAAATGGAGCATATCTTAATAGACTCATTTGGATGCGCCCTTACGGTACTTATGAAGTGTATGACAAACGACACCTTTTTACCTTAGCCAATGAGCATGAATATTATACTGCCGGCACCAAAAAGCTTATTGTAGAATTAAAAGGGTGGAAAGTTTGTCCACTCATTTGTTATGATCTTCGTTTTCCTGTTTGGAGTCGTAATGTCGAAAATTATGATTTATTACTTTATGTTGCCAATTTTCCTGCAAAGCGAAGTTATGCTTGGAAAACCTTACTAAAGGCAAGAGCTATCGAAAACCAGGCTTA
Source organism: Saprospiraceae bacterium (assembly GCA_020630735.1). Taxonomy (GTDB): domain Bacteria; phylum Bacteroidota; class Bacteroidia; order Chitinophagales; family Saprospiraceae; genus JAHDIP01. The sequence continues at coordinate 12,564 of JAHDIP010000061.1, forward strand.
TACAATAGGTGTCAATAGAGTAGGAACAGATGGCAATGACCTGTATTATTCTGGTGATAGTGGTGTTATCGACTTTATGGGGAAAGTAAGCTGTCAGGTTGCAGATGATGAGCGTATTTTTACCGAAGAATTAAATTATCAAGACCAACAAGATTTTAGAAAAAAACTTGCCTTTTTAGCTGATCAAGATCAATTTTATATTCAATAAAGATGTAATATGGCATAAAATTAGAAGGATATTACGATAAGTTGTAATATCATTTAGGCATCTATCGTTTGAGTGATGATAGTTTGTTAATGGAGTGAAAGATATAGATTGTTTGAAAAAATGAAGTGTAAAATTCTCTAAGTCAGTTTTTTATAAATAGAAAAACGGCTTAGAACAAGTCTAAGCCGCCTTCTTACTCGCTGTATCTTTTGTATAACCCTATTAACTAACCTATTTAACAACGAGTATATCTTTACTTAATCAATTATCACGCCTTTATTATGAGTAAAAACGCCCAGAAACCAATATTGTTGTTGATTCCGCTTGCTTTTTTGATGGCTTCTTGTTCATCATTGCAACCATTGACGGATGTTATCTCTAGTTCTGACTTCCCGAAAAAGGAACAAAAAAAGGTAGAACCGAAAACAAGTGCTACAAAAAGCTTCCGTAAAAATATTGTTAAATATGCGGATGATTATATCGGTGCCAAATACAAATATGCAGGTAGAGGACCTAAGCATTTTGATTGTTCGGGGTTTACACATTATGTCTTCAAAAAATTTGATATAGATCTTACACCTGTTTCCCGTTCTCAGGCTGTAACAGGAAAGAAAATACCACTCAAAAATGCTCAAGCAGGCGATCTAATTTTCTTTGGTAGTAGCAATAAAGTTAGCCACGTTGCCCTCGTCGTATCGAACGATACTAATGGATTAAAAGTAATACATAGCACTTCTTCAAAAGGTGTTATTGTGCAAGACGTATTAGCCTCGTCTTATTGGAAACCTAAAATAATGTTTGTAAGAGATGTGATTGGACGTTAGTTTTTGAAGATTTTGCATAAAAACCGTCCACTAATATCAAAATTCTAATTTTATAATCAAAGCGGCTTTTCTTTAATAAATTCGAGAAAAAATATGTATTTTCGTGCCTGTTTGATTAAAAATTTTAGAAAATGATAAATTTAATTCTTTTTGGCCCTCCTGGCTCGGGCAAAGGAACACAGGCAGAAAGTCTAGTAAAAAAATATAATTTACTACATATCTCTACTGGAGATTTGTTTAGATATAATATCAAAAACTCAACGCCTCTTGGTTTAGAAGCAAAAAGCTATATAGACAAAGGTGATCTTGTGCCTGATTCTGTAACAATCAATATGCTAAAAGCTAAAGTGGATGAAAATCCAGATGTTAAAGGTTATATCTTTGATGGTTTTCCGCGTACTATTCCGCAGGCTCAGGCTTTAGATGAACTCTTATCGCCAAGTGGTGGAGTTTCTAGTTTATTAATGTTAGATGTACCTGATGAAGAGCTAGTCAAGCGATTGCTAAATAGAGGTAAAACATCTGGTAGAGCGGATGACCAAGATGATCAAATTGTACGAAATCGTTTGTCTAACTATAAAAAAGATACTATTCCTGTTTTTGATTATTATGTCGATGAAGGAAAGTCGGTAAAGATTTGGGGAGTAGGTTCTTTAGAAGAAGTATTTGCACGTCTATCTCTTGAGTTAGACCGCCTGTAAAAGAAATAAAAAATATTGCATAAATGGTCGGGTAGTCTTCGCTGCTCGACCTTTCAATTTTATAATACAATGGCAGATCAAAATTTTGTAGATTATGTAAAAATATGTTGCCGTACTGGCGCTGGAGGGGCTGGGTCTGCTCATTTTGCTAGAAGCCGAATTGATCCTCAAGGTGGGCCTGATGGTGGCGATGGTGGTCGTGGTGGTCATATCATCTTGAAGGGAAATAGAAATGTTTGGACCTTGCTTCCACTAAAATTTAGAAAACATGTAATCGCAACTGCTGGACAAAACGGAAGTGAAAATCAACGATCAGGTGCGAATGGAAAAGATATTATTTTGGATGTTCCGCTTGGCACGATTGCAAAAGATGCAGAAACAGGCGAAGTGCATTTCGAAATAACAGAACATGAGGAAGAAATTATTTTAGTAGAAGGCGGTAGAGGCGGTAGAGGGAATGTTCATTTCAAATCGCCAACGAATCGTTCGCCTCGCTATGCCCAACCAGGCGAGCAAGGGAAAGAAGAATGGAAGATCTTAGAATTAAAGGTATTAGCTGATGTCGGATTAGTTGGTTTTCCGAATGCTGGTAAATCGACTTTGCTTTCGGTAATTACTGCTGCCAAACCTAAAATTGGTGCTTATGCTTTTACAACAATAGTTCCCAATTTAGGTATTGTAAAATATCGGGATGCGCATTCGTTTATTATGGCAGATATTCCTGGAATCATCGAAAAAGCACACGAAGGTAAAGGACTCGGGCACCGATTTTTGAGGCATATTGAACGAAATTCGGTTTTACTATTTATGATACCTTGTGACTCTGATGATATTAAAAAAGAATATGCTATTCTGAAAAATGAACTAGCAATGTATAATAGTGAGTTATTGGATAAGCCTCATATTCTAGCAATCACAAAGTGTGATCAAATAGATGAAGAGCTGAAGGCTTTATTGGAAAATGAATTGCCAGAGGGGATTCCTGCATTATTTATTTCATCGGTTGCTCAGCAAGGATTGACAGAATTAAAAGATTTGCTTTGGTCAAAGCTGAATAATTAAAATCAAAATTAAAGGGTAAATAAAAATGAAAAACTAAGACATAACATTCTTGTGTTGCTACAATGTAAATTCAAATAGATTTTCATTTTTATTTAAATTTTCACTTTTATTCTACTATCATGTCTACCATAGAAACACAATTATCCGCATTATTTGAAGAATGGGCAGGCGAAAAAACAACACTCATTTTGCCTATCGCTCCTTCTGGTTCTGATCGGGTTTATTATCGCATAAAAGGAACAAGCAAAACAGCAATAGGCACGTTTAATCCAGACGAAAAAGAAAACCATGCCTTCCTTGTTTTTTCTAAACATTTCAAAGCAAAAGGAATTAATGTTCCTCAAATTTATGCCGAAGGAAAGAACTCTAAAATTTATTTGCAAGAAGATATTGGCGATACAGCACTGTATGATCTTTTAATGAAAGCGAAAGGTGATTTTTCGGATGAACTATTAGATTTGTATAAAACGGTTGTAGAACAATTGGCTTTTTTACAAATTAATGGAGGAGAAGGACTTGATTATGCTGTTTGTTATCCTCGTGCTTTTTTTGACGAACAATCCATGCTTTGGGATTTACAATCGTTTAAATACTATTTTGTCAAACAAGTGAAAATTACCTTTGACGAACAGGCATTAGAAAAAGACTTTAATACTTTTGTCAACTATCTTCAAGCAGCCGATTGTAGTCATTTTATGTTTAGAGATTTCCAGTCTCGCAATATTATGATCAAAGATGGGGCGCCTTATTTTATCGACTATCAAGGTGGACGAAAAGGTGCTTTACAATATGATTTAGCCTCGTTACTTTTTCAGGCGAAGGCCAATATTCCACATTCGATTCGGCAAGATTTATTAGACTATTATCTTGATGCTGTAGCCGCTTTAAAAGATATTGACCGAAAGCAATTTACGGACTTTTATTATGGCTATGTCTTGATCAGGTGTTTACAAGTGATGGGAACTTATGGTTTTAGAGGGCTGATCGAACGCAAGGCGCATTTTTTGAGCAGCATTCCGTTTGCGATCAATAATATCAAATGGCTTTTAGCAAATATAGACTTACCTGTTGACTTGCCAGAATTATCAAAAGTACTACATGCGATTACAGAGCTTAAGCAGTTTGAGCCCAAAACATCAGAGCATAAAAAGTTGACAGTAAAAATCAGCAGTTTCTCTTACAAAAAAAGTGGAATCCCCAGCGATGCTTCTGGTAACGGAGGAGGCTTTGTGTTTGATTGTCGTTTTATCCACAATCCAGGTCGTTATGAACCTTATAAACGGCAGACTGGACGTGACGAACCTGTCATGACTTTCTTAGAAGAAAAAACGAAGATGAATGATTATGTAACACATGTTCATTCTGTTGTTAGCCATGCTGTAGAGAATTATTTAGAACGAGGTTTTCAAAACCTGATGGTGAGTTTTGGTTGTACAGGCGGTCAACATCGGTCGGTTTATATGGCAGATAAATTAGCTACTTACCTTAGCGAAAACTATGATGTCGTAATTGATCTCCAACACATCGAACAAGAAAAAAAGAACTGGGTGAATTGATATTAAAATTCTGCGCTCATGGTCATTTTTTTTACCTTATAATTTCTTATATGATTAACTGTTTGGTATATAAATTTTAGCTGGCTAAGAAGAAAGCAAATGCTGCATTAAGAGTTGAAAATCTGATGCTTCTTGAAATTTATGATCTTTGTAAGCTGTTGCACTGAATTTTAGATTAATTACTTTCTCATCTCGAAGAAGCATTTCGATATTAATATTACCAAATTGTTGGTTAAATTTTTTTTCTTCGTCTTCTGCTTTTACTTTGAAAGACGGTTTGAGATAATGGCGGTTGATCGTTTCTACCCAAGTGTTGCGTGTAAAAGTACGTGTGTCCGAAACATATCTTTTGTAGTGGAGGAGTAGAATACGGTTTTTTAAGTAATCAAAAAAGTGCGTAATTTCCTCTACATTATATCCCGTTTTATTGAAATGTACTACAAAGCCTTTGGATGAAGTTGTATTTAAAAAATCAATGGTTTCTTCTACATTCGAAGGAGTGGATAAAAATGTAGTGTACTGATGGTCTAGCCAATCGATTAAGCGTCGTTTTACTAAGGAGTTTGTCCAGCGCTCATAGTCTGTTTTTTCTTCTGTAGTTCGCTCTATAACTTCATGAATGAATGGTTTGGTCGAAGAACTTTCTTCAGCATCTTGAAATAAACTTTTGATGTATTGCCAGAGTTTTGCCATTTATTCAAATTTTTTATTTAGCAAATCATTTGCCATGATACTACCTTTTGCTAATAGATATTGACTTGTCAAATAAGGAATCATAATTAGTAAACGAGGATAGGGGAGTGGTAGTTCAGTAGATTTGAATTTATTTAATCCGATGATGCTATCGGATAGAACAAAACATAGAGCACCAAGTAATAAAATATTGAAAATAGATGAAGGTAGTTTGCCCGATAAGTTCAGAGAACTAGCCGCCATCATTACAATAACGATACTGTAAACAGCAACAGGGCTTTTCAAATCTTCAGGAATATCTGGCCACATAAAAGAGAGATTACCTAAAAGAAATAAACCAAAAAAAAGCAAGAGCCAAGGTTTGCGCTGAATCAAGCCCCTTATAGGTGTTTTGTATTTTAGAAAAGCGAATAGATAGCAAATATGAGTAACTAAAAAACTACTAAGTCCGAGTAAAAAATAAAGTTGTTTTTCAGGGTTATCTTCTACAAACATCAAAAAAGTATCTCCTGCAATCGAAAAAATAAAACCACCCAATATTAATTTGCTAAAAGCACTAGGCCTCTCTTTGGTATTCAGATAAAAGTAAACTGACAATAGAATCATCAGCAAAGGCTTCGTTAAGAAAATGAGTACTCGCCAATGTGTGAATTCTGCACCGAGGTTGATGATACTTAATAGTCCAAAAAGGATTAACCAAATTTTAGTTTTATCTTGTTGCATAGAGTTTTCTTGTTCCTAAAAATAAACATTCTTGGTCAAAACCATAACGATCTTAAAATGAAAATGAAATATTTGATTTGGCTATTCCTTATTGTGAACTTAATTGTTTGTTGTTCTCAGACAAATGAGCAGGTAGAAACTAAAACAGAAGATCATGCCGTAGTTCCAAAACTCTTAGAAAAAAGAGTATCTCCATTTGATGCTTGTGAGCAATTGGTAATCGTGACTAGTCCTACTGCCAATCAAGTAGGTGGTACCTTACAAAAATTTATAAAAAAAGACAAAGAATGGCTAAAATTTGGAGAAAAACATCCGATAAGTTTAGGAAGAACAGGCTTGGCTAAAGGAAAAGGAATTATAGATGATAAAATACTGGAAGGTGTATCTAAGCAAGAAGGGGATGGTAAATCTCCAGCAGGAATATTTCGCTTTGGTACAGCCTTCGGTAATGCTTCAGTAGCTTCTGTTTCTTGGGTTTCAATGCCTTATATACAAATAGATGAAGCGACTCAATGTATTGAAGATGGTCATTCAAAATATTATAACCAGATAATTGATGGTAAAAAAGTGGTTGCCGATTGGAAAAAAAATGATTTTATGCTTCGGAAAGATGATTTATATAAATGGGGACTTATGGTTGAACATAATACGCCTGCATCAGAAATGGCTGGTTCTTGTATCTTTTTTCACCTTTGGTCTGGTAAAGGAAAACCTACAGCAGGTTGTACAGCCATGTCGGAAACTAAAATCTTGGAATTATTGCATTGGATAGATGAAAAAAAAGACCCCTTACTTATACAAGTAACCGAAAAAGAGTATACCCAACTACAGAAAAAATATAATCTTCCACTTTTTTAATTTTTTTTAGGCTAAAACACCTAACATATTGGTTAAAAAGGGTATGCAATTACGTTACATTTTTTTTTGTAAAATCTTTTAATAAACACTTTTAAAGAAAGTATTATTGTTAATACTATGTCACAAAACAGTTTAAAGTGGTTAAAAAGCAATCGTTGGAGAGTATATATTTACATTTGTAAGAAGCAAAGAAACAAGATGACTTAAATAAATATAGTTTTATATAAAGATATTAGAAATTGGCTTGGTAGTAGATTGAAGTTCTTCCTTTTGGAAGAACTTTTTTTTTGTCTACCAATATAGTAACTATTTAGCAACAATGCTAAGGAATAAGGAATAATATTTTGTCAACTTGTATTCTTTATTTAAACCTCATTTCTAATTTTCATGGGCAAAAATCGAAGTCCTTCTTCCTCTTGTTCTTTATCACTTGCCACAAAACCTAATTTTTCATAAAACCTAATGGCTTGTAAAGCTGAATTAACCGTCATATGTGTTGATTGTGGAAATAACTGTTTGCAATTTAGCATTGCTTGATGTATCAATTGCTGACCTATTCCCCGTTTTTGATAAGTGTCATCTATAAAGAGCAAGCCCAAATGCCCAGGGCTTCTTATTTCACTCATGCCTACTATTGTTCGTTCCGACAATGCTACATAGATTTTATTTCCCTTTTCTAAGCGGTTGAGTATTTTATCGCATGGAATAACGTGATGGTTAAATTTATCAATGCCTTTTGCAGAAAGGGTCGGTGCAATATTTTTTTGGAAAACACGCTTACAGAGATTATGGATGAAGGGAATTTCTGTTGCTAATACTTCTCTAATAATTATTTTGGGGGTATTATTCAAATGTACAAGTTTAGAAAATTATTGATCTTTTGATTTTGCTCGATCATCTTCGTCGGGAATATCATAAACGCTAGGATCACTTTCGGAGCGTTGAATACCAATATCTTCAATATTATCTAAAGCATTCATGGCTTGATCATAGAAGTCTTTAAATACAGGTTTGAAACGGGCTGATAGTTGCTGTGCCTGTCCAGGAAATTCCTTCAAATAAGGGTAAGTCATTGATTCTTTCTTCGTTTGAGCATCAATAAATCTTGCCGAATCACCAAACCAAACAAATACACTATATAATAAGATCATTAAGGCTGCAAGGAGTGTTCCACCCATTATTTGGTTGATGATATTGATATTAGCAGATTTGAGAATACCTTCGAAGCCTCGAGCCAGCATTCGAATGAAGACCATCGTAACAACGAAGGTGAGTAGAAAGCCAGCAATAAACATCAAATCACTCTTGTTACTGAGAGCTGTTTGTAAAAAGGTTGTCGTTGCTTTCGAAAATTTTACAGCTACCATTACACCTAGCATAATGGAGAGAAAAGTAAATACCGTTTGGATAATCCCTTTTGAGAATCCAAGGTAAAAACCATATAAAGCGAATACTACAAATACAATGTCTATTACCATAACTGTCTGCAAAATAAGTCTTTATCGGGTAAAAAACCCAAATTCTATATGTTTAGACGTATTTTTTCGACTAAGGGACTATTTTGCAGTATTCTTTAAATGTTTATTCAAACAAAACAGCTATTATTGCATTTACCCAAGCAAGTAGGATAAAATCATTTAGAATCGGTTATGTTTCTATTCTAAATGGTATTAACAATTGTATTTATTAACCAAAAATAAAAGAATGAAATATCTAAAGCTTATTTTACCCATACTAATTCTGTTTGCTGGAGTTCAATTTCTCAAAGATTACTTTGTTGGTAATAATAGTAAATTGACAGAAGCACAAACACTTGTAGATCAAGGAAAAACGGTAGAAGCAGTGCTTAATCCCGAATATAAACAGATGACGATAGGCGGTGCAGAAGTAGACTCGTATACCATTATGTACACATACGATGTCAATGGTAAGAAGTACGAAGAATCAGAATCAGTTAACAAATTACCAGAAATCACAAATTTAGAGAACAAGGTAAATATTACTTATTTGCCTTCTGACCCTTCTGTTTGCTCGATTAACCCTCAAGACAAATTATCGAAAGCAAAAGAGGATTCAGATTCTAAAATTTCATTGTATATAGGTCTGGCTGCCTTAGTTATTGGAGGCTTAACTTTATTTGGTCGAGTAAAAGAATTGAAAGAGCCTACTGCATAAGTTTTATGGTGCCCCTTTTCAAAAGGTAACAGTCTAATAAAAAATCCGAGTGATGAATAGATCACTCGGATTTTTTTAGTTATTACTTAACCTTTCAAATCAGGCTTTAAGTGCTTTGACAAAAATCCAATCATTGCCTTATATACTTCAAACTGGTTTTCTTCATTATGAAAACCATGTCCTTCATCATATTTGACCATATAAGGCACATCAATATTTCTTGACCTCAACGATTCTACAATTTGATCTGATTCATCAATATTGACTCTTGGGTCGTTGGCGCCTTGAATCACAAATAGTGGTGCTTTTATTTTATCAACATGGAGAGCTGGCGAAGCAGCAGCCATAGCTTCCTTATCTACATCAGGATTACCAACCATCGTATACATCATTTTCAGGTAAGGTTCCCAATATGGAGGAATTGTTTTCATGAAAGTGAATAGATTGGATACACCGACATAGTCAATTCCACAAGCATATAAATTTGGAGTAAATGTTAATCCTGCAAGTGTTGCGTAGCCACCATAGCTACCGCCATAAATGGCTACTCGTTTAGGGTCAGCAATGTTTTGATCAAGTAACCATTGAACACCATCAGTAATATCGTCTTGCATTGTCTTTCCCCATTGACCAAAACTTTTTTCCCAAAAATCGCGTCCAAAACCAGTACTTCCTCTAAAATTCATTTTTAATATGGCATAACCTCTACTAGCTAAAAGTTGAATTTCAGGATTGAAGCCCCAGCTATCACGGGCCCAAGGACCACCATGAGGATTAATAACAACGGGAAGATTTTTTTGGTTGGTGCCTTTAGGTAAGGTCAGATACCCGTTAATAGTCAAACCATCACGAGATTTGTAACTGATAGGTTTCATATGAGCCATGTCTTCTTCGTCTATCCAAGGACTGACATCGCATATTTTTTTGAGTTTATCGGTATTTGTATCGTAGAAATAGTACGCACCCAAAGAGCGATCACTATAGGTACGAATCATATATTTGTCTTCTGCTTTATTCGATCCAGTTGGTACTACTTCGTAATCGCCTAACTCTTTTTCCAAACGCTCTTGTAACGCTTTTCGTTGGTCATCAAGGAAATGATAATGATTTTTGCTAGTATTATAAAAAACCGCTGTTAATACTTTTCGTTTTTTAGAATAGAAGAGGTTTTCAACATCTACTTCAGGATGAGAGAAGATGGGTTCACCTACTTCTTTTCCGCTTTCCATATCGAATTTTGTAATGACTGTTTTATCTCGATCTAGGTTAGAAAAGACATAAACGATATTGCCATTATCAAAATCAAAAAAAAGTGGCTGAATAACTACTCGAAAATCTGTAGTGATAACATCTTTAAAATCTTCTGTCTCGGTAGCCCGATACATTAATGTGCTATTGGTACCTCCTACAATTTTACTAGCAGCTCTTAGTTTTCCTGCGTGGTCAAATAGCCAACCATCCATAGGCTCTAGAGGATTGGTATTGTCAGCTAAGCGAGTGGTTTCTCCCGTTTCTATATTCAACCGATACGGTTCAAAAAGTTGTGGATTACGCTTGTTCATACCGATAATGATTTCTTCATCAATATCTTTGAGTTGGTCAATTACATTGATGCGTACTCCTTTGAAAGGGGTGAGGTCTTTTGCATTAGCGCCATTTTTATCTACTGCATAGAGCAAGAAGTTTTCATCTCCACCACTATCTTTTATATAAACCAGTCGGTTATCATTTGCCCAAAAATAACCAGAGATATCTCTGTCTGTTTCATTGGTAATACGAACAGCTTTTTCTTCTCCAATTTTTTGAATGAAAATATTTTGTCGACGTTCGTAAGGTCCCATATAAGAAAAGTGCGTACCATCTGGAGAAAGTTGATATCTAGACTTTTCTGGTTTTCTAAAAAAATCTTCAACAGAATACTTAAATTCCCCTTTCGACTCACTAATTAAAGCATTTATATCATTAGCATTTGAGGGGAGTGTTATATTACCAGGCAAGTCTTTTTTTTCTTCTTTGGTAGGCATTTCTAGTTCGTTATTAGACATGATAATCGATTGATTTTGATAGTTACACAAAAATAAGAACTCACTATTATTCTAACGTGAATTGTAGGGAAAAGGTTCTTTTCATATTGGGGTGTTAAATAATATAGTAAGATAAGTCCTAAAACCTAAAAATATATGATTTATTCTACGAATATAGCGATTCTAAAGACTAGTGTATAGAGAGAAGCAGATTATTTTTTTTAACAAAAACATTCTGCTTAAAGCTTCGTTATACAATACAGCCACTTAAGTACATTCTTAAACGACTTCTGTATATCTAAATAAGCATTTATTTGATGAGAAACACTTTACTACTCTTTATATTTCTTTTTCCAATAAGTATGTTTAGTCAGATTCCTGATTTGACAACAGACGAACTAAAGGAAGATGTGCAATATTTGCAGGAAGCTTTGTACGAATGTCATGCAAATGTTTTTCGCTATTATCCAAAAGATACACTTGACTATTATTTCGAAACGTTTCAAGCTTTAGTAGATACGAGCACAAATAAACGTTTATTTGAAAATCAATTGAGAGAAGTGATTACTAAAGTAGGTTGTGTGCATACGATGGCTTTTTTACCAACCAAGAAGGCGAAAAAGAAAGAGGAAAAACCTACATGGATCATTCCGTTCAAAGTTTTTACTGATGGAAAAAAGCTTTGGGTTGCCGATGTCTTAGAAGATAGTTTGCTGCATTATAAAGGAGTCGAAATTCTAGAGATTAATGGAAGAGACACTGATCGTATTGTTGACCGTTTGCGGAAACATCAATCTGCAGATGGATACAATATGAGCTTTTCTAAACGATTCTTAAATCGAGGATTGTATTTTAATTTGTTGGCAACTCGTTATTATGGAACGGATAGCTTAGCGACTTTTAGTTTTGGTCGTACAGGGAAGGTGGAGACAAGAAAAATACCTTCTATTGATCTAAAGACTTTTAAACCTAAAAAGAAAAAAAAGATTACTTATTGGCGTAGCATGATGAAGAATCATTTTTTTAGAATAGATTCTACAACGAATACTGGAATTATAAAAATAGCTGCTTTCAAACCTTATAATCGAAAAACACAGCGATTTTATAAAAAGGCATTTAAAACAATAGAACAAAGTGGAGTAGAAAATTTAGTGATCGACCTTCGAGATAATTTAGGAGGCAACATATTCGAAGCAGCTTCTTTGCTTTCTTATATTTTAGATGATCAACATTATTATACACTAGAGCGAGAAAAAAATAATCTAAAAAAATATGCGACAGCTTCTACTAAGTTTGCAAACAAAATGATTTATCTCAAGCGTAATATATTCTCTTTTCGGAAACGTTATAAAAAAGATAGCTTCCATATTATCGAAATGAAATTTAAGCCTTCCAAACGATTTAATTTTGATGGGAAAACTTGGGTGATTACAAATGGCATGTCTACTTCTTCTTCTAGTTATTTGGCAGCTTATCTGAAACATCAAGGCAATGCTACCATTGTAGGACAAGAAGCCGGAGGAGGCGAAGCGGGAAATAACGGTGGTTTTTATGCCAAAATTCTTTTGCCCAATTCTAAAATAAAAATTCAGATTCCACAATACTGGCTCAACTATCACTTAGTCGAAGATAAAGGGACAGGTGCTATTCCTCATTATCCAATAAGCCCCAAACTAAAAGATATTATACAGAAAAAAGATGTAGAGCTAGATTTTATTTTGAAAGAAATAGAAAAGGAAAAGAAGAAATAATATCGTACTAGAGGCTAATAAAAAA
>JAHDIP010000061.1:25263-29213 GCA_020630735.1 Saprospiraceae bacterium
TACTGCAGAATAATTTTTTGTACACCTTTATCACCGTCTTCATTTTGTAATTGCACAAAATACATTCCACGATTCAAGTGACTTAAATCTAATTCTACACGATCACCAATCATTTTTTGTTCTACCAAAGTTTGACCATTTAAATTAAGAATTTTTACGAATACATCTTTTCCAGAAAACGTACTGCCTCTTTGGATTTGTACTAGCCCTTTTGTTGGATTTGGTTGCACCTCAAAATCAAATTGGTTTAAATTCGTTGTATGTACTAGACCATCATTAATGGTATACAAATGATTGTTGGTAATCACAGGCTCGTTAAAATCAAAAAAGATAGCAGCATCATTTAGTATCTGAGTGCCGTTGGCTAAGTCAGGATTTTGCTGAATAAAAAAGTTGATAAAACCATGGCTACCTTCTTCGTCTGCGTCGCTGTGTGGCAAGTTAATATCTTCAAAAATAAAACGTAGTGTCCGACCATCAATCTCCAATTCAAAATCATGGCAATACACTCAACTTTATTTGTGAATCGAGATGAGTAGCGTATATTTTTCTAGTCTCTTGATTAACTTTTTATTATCTTGCCAGCGATGAATAAAATTGAAATTAGAACCATAGATGTTGTCCAATATATCAAACCTTTACGGGAAGGAGGTTCGCTTCCTGCTATTGTAAAAGGAGATGATGACTTTCTTTATGTCTTGAAATTTCGTGGTGCTGGTCAGGGGAAAAAAGCACTAGTAGCAGAGTTTATTGGTGGAGAATTGGCGAGAGCAATGGGGTTAAAAGTTCCTGAGTTAGTTTTTATGAATCTAGATGATTCCTTTAGCAAAACTGAGCCTGACGAGGAAATTCAAGACTTGCTTAAGTTTAGTGTAGGTCTTAATTTGGGCTTACATTTTTTGTCTGGTGCCATTACTTATGATCCCTTGGTTTCGATTGCAGATGCGATGACGGCTTCTAAAGTGGTTTTATTAGATAGCATCATCACCAACATAGATCGAACAGCAAAAAATACAAATTTGCTAAATTGGAATAAAGAACTATGGCTTATTGATCATGGCGCAAGTCTTTATTTTCATCATAACTGGGCAAACTGGAAAACACATTTGACCAAAACATTTCCAGCTATAAAAGATCATGTACTTTTAGAACGTGCAGAGAATTTGACCGAAGCAGCAAAAGAAATTCAACGGTTAATTGATGAAAATAAGATTACCGAAATTATATCAAACATACCTGAAGATTGGCTAGTAGAAGAGTCGAATGATTTAAGCCCAGATGAAAAGAGAGTGGCTTATGTTGATTTTATAAGTGCTAAACTTTCTATGATTGATTCATTAGCTAAAGAGGCAGCCGATGCAAGATAAATGTACATATGAGTTTGCTACTATAAGAATGGTTCCAAGAGTTGAACGTGGCGAATTTTTTAACGTAGGTGCTATCCTCTATTGTAAGCGGAAAAAGTATCTTGGAATGAAGTATCATATTGATCAAAAAAAGTTTGATGCTTTTTCTAATGAGATAGATATAGAAACCCTAACTAATTATTTAGAAGCATGGCAATTTATTTGTAGTGGAACACCTCATGGAGGAGCTATTGGTAAACTAGAATTGCCTTCGAGGTTTCGTTGGTTAATCGCTTCGAGGAGTACGATTATTCAAAGTTCTGAAGTGCACCTTGGTTTATGCGACGATCCTCAAAAAGCATTGGAGGATTTGTTTGAAAAATTTGTTTTATAAAAAAAGAAGTTGATGGGTTCGAATGGAAAATTACTTTTACAGGATGTAAGTTTGCGTTAATGTCTGTTAGCTTTATATAGGGTGTATCTTAGAAATACCGCTTATATTTTTCAATCAATTTAATCATAAATGTTTTATATCATCATCTCCATTTCATATTGATCAATCGTGTTTTCTAAACCATAGTGGAGCAAATTTTGAACAAAATCCGTTCTACATTCATCCACATTATTGATGCGAATATTTTTGGTAACTTGTCTGATGCCGCTTATTAAAAGTCCGAAATTCCCTTCCGCTGCTTCTAACTGTGCTATATAATTGTTTTTAGGATTAATGATGAAGTGACCGATTTTTTGTTGCTCATTATTCAGTACCAAGTAGCTCGTGTAGATGTCACCTGCATTCAAGACTGCTTCATTACAATTGTCCCAAGAGTAGAAATGATGATTTGGATTTTCGTTGTTTTTGATTTCGAGAAAAGAAACCCTTTGAAGCTGACTTTCTGTTTTAGTATCATTTAATTCACCACTAAAACATTTTAGGCTTCGTTTAGTTTCAAAACCAATACGCTCATAGACACGTATAGCACGATCATTTTGTTGGATCACTTCTAAAGCACATTTTTGGATACCTTTTTCTTTGAAAATAGGAAAAGCATGTTGGTACATCTGATCGACTAACTGTTTTCCTCGATATTCAGGAAGTACACCTGTACCAGTATTGAAGGCGGTTAATAAACCATTCTGTTGATCAATTCCATTGATAATAAAGGCAACTAGTTTATCGCCATCAAAAACACCAAAACATAATTCAAAATCAACTCGAGCACCTTTAAAACGATTTCGCCAAAAATTAATATCAGCAGGCATTTTTATGAAGTAATTTTCGAAGGCGATGACTAAGCATTCTACTATTACTTCTAGTGGAGTATCTCTTAAATTTCGGATGTTCATTTGATTTCTTTGTCGATTAGTTCAATTAATTCAGTAACCTTTTTTTCTGTATCAACGTACGTTTTTTTCATAAAATTTCGATTACTCTTTATTCGCCAGAGATACATAGATAATTTATTCTTCTCTATTTTTGATAATTGAAAGGGGCGCTTAATATTTACAAATTCTCCATGCTCATCAAAAACAAAATTGTCTGCTATTAAATCATTTATGGGCATGAAATAGTTTTCATTAAATTGCATTTCAGAATAATTTTCTTCTAATTTTTCTATGACCTCATAATCAAAATCATAAAGCGTAATAATCTTGAGACGAAGTGAATCATTATGAATAAATTCTAAACCTTTTGATTTCAACGATTCATAACCCGAACGATCTTGTATAGATACATAGTCCCTTAATAAGCTTCGATATTGATTTGCGATAGAGTCGGTCGCTACAGCTTGGTTATTGATTAATTGATGAAAATAGTCGCAAGCACGAATCCCAATATTATGTCCGTATTGGTTTATTTTCAAATCTTGTAAATCTAATTCAAGCCCGTTTCGGATTTCCATCAATATTTTCTCTGTAGAACGGTTATCTTTTCTGTCGTCATTCCATTTGTTTAAGGCGAAGGCCATGGTCACTCCAATAAATACAGAAAGAAATTCAAAAAAATATCGCTTCCAAGAAGATTTCATCATTTTCATAGATTTATTATTATCCTAAAGATAAGGATTCATTTATTTTTTGCAACAATATAAAACTGGAATCAGAATAGTATGAAAGAATCTGTATAAATCCATCGGATAATAAATTAAAATAAAAAAGTTAAATATTTTTAATTTGAAACAATTTGTTTTATATTGCAGGCTCATTCTTATCTAAGAACTTCCTCAACATACTAACAACACATTAGAGATACACCTAAATCTATCAACAATTTTTGTGTTAACCGAGAAAGAAACCACCGATTTCGATCTCCCAAAAAAAATATAGAATGGCGTTACAAGACGAACAGTACAGCTGTGTCAAGGTGATTTCTATGGCACAGTTAGCCACTGAATTGCCTTTATTCGATGGAGTATCAGCAGGCTTTCCTTCACCAGCAGATGATTATGCAGAAGAGCGATTGAATTTAGATCAGTATCTCATTAAGCATCCATCAGCTACTTACTTTGTAAAAGTAGATGGTTATTCGATGATCGGTGCAGGTATTTATCCAGGCGATATTTTGATTGTTGATCGCTCACTAGAAGCGAAACATGATAAAGT
>JAHDIP010000358.1 GCA_020630735.1 Saprospiraceae bacterium
TAAAAAAGGCTTTCATCTAAATTGGATGAAAGCCTTTTTCGTTCGTTTCAAAACTTTTCAAAAAAAATAAAATTAGGATTCTTTATTCTGAAGTAATACTTTAAGTTCTTCTATTTTTGAATTTAAGTCATCTATTTTATCCTCTAATTCTCTGTTATTGTCAATGGTCATTTCGTCTACAAAAATGGCATTCGCTAAAGACATTCCAAAAATCCCTCCAGCTAATACAACCAATACAAAATAAAAACGACTTAGTCCTGCAAAAACATCATTATCCGTTCGTTCTGCAATAGTTGCTGGAATTTCGTTCCAACCCTCTACAGTAAAAAACTGAAAGATCGTATAAGAAGAAATCAACGGATCGCCAAAAAACTCAGGTGCTATGTCGCCATAAAAATGACAGGTAAATAAAGACAACATAATGTTCAAAAAAAACAAGGCCATCATCACAAATACGGAAGCCTTAAGTGCTCTTCCTAAACCTGCCAAGATAGATTCCATATGCGGAATAAACTGCATGGCTCTTACCAATCTAATCAATCGTAATAGACGTAGAATTTTTAAGACTGAAGTATGAGGTATTATAGGATAGATCAGTGTTAATAACGAAGGCAAACTAACGAGGACAATCAAAAAATCAAACTTGTTCCAGTTATCAGCAAAATATGTTTTGGGTTTTAACACCGATAATTTGACAATAGCTTCGATCAAAAATACAATTACAAAAAAATAATCTAAGTATTCTAAATAATGATAAATATGCGGGTATCCTTTCTCAATTTGAGGAAAGTACAACAGAAATATGACAATAGCATTCAGCAAAATTGCCAATAGCATATTTCTTTCTTTCAAAAAAAACTGCTTCATAAGTTAAGTCTATATCGTTTCGTTTAAGTAGTTTGTGTTTTGCGTATACTTACTGGGTATTGGGTTATCGGATCTTCATCGGTTGATTTTTAGTAACGTTAAACGTTTGGTCATCCGAAAACCATTTTGGTTTCAGTATATACGACATAAATGTCGTCTTATTTAATGGTATCAACAAGTTGAAGTTCCAGATTATTCCATTTTACATATTTTGACAAATTATAGTTTTCTAAACTATTGTGATAGTAAAACAAGAGCTTGAAATCTTCGCTTACCACTTGACCAGATTTTGTAATTTTGAGCGGACTCTGAGCATGGAAGGTTCCCATTCTTTCAATACCATCTTTTACCAATTTATCGATATCCCATCTAATCTCTTCCGAAAGTCGGATATCTTCGTTTGCTTCCATTTCAAAAAGTCGAGTACGTAATTGCTCGGCTCCTTCTAATATAGATTGATAAGAAAAAATAAAATCGTTGGTTGGTAATCGAAGTACACCATACAAGTCTAGTTTAGGGTGCTTTATCTTGAGAATATTAAACGCTACATAAGCAACAACATAACTACTCAAAACCATATTATCTTTATGAAAACGCTCTACAATTTTATCTGCTAAAATCTTGGTGTATTCTGCTTCCCGTTGAAAATTGGCTTGTACTTTATTATGTCCACTCTTAAAGTAATCGGCAATATCAATTTTATTTCCAAACTTATCGAAACTTTCTCCATTTGAATCCACAAAATTACCCAACACATCCATTGGCTTACCAAATGTCAATGTGATATCATTCGTGTCAGAGAAAAACTTCCAAGCAAATTTTAGAAGAGAACGAACACTACCCGATTGGTCTTTAGTTTTAATATATTTTTCTTTTCCTGTTTTTTTAAGATGCTGATCTATCAAATATTTTGCCTCTAGTACAAAATGATAACCAAGTACTAATGGCACAATAAATACTTTTTCTTGTTTCCCTTTTTCTGATAATGCTCGCTGCGCCTCTACGGCTGTACCCAATAAGCCCATTTTTAATTTTGTCTCTATAGCCCCAGATCGAGAACGTGTACCTCCAGGAAAAAACAGATTATTGGTTCCTCGTTCAATCGACAACTTTGACATTGCTTTAAGTGTTTCGAGGTAGATAGGGTTTTTCTTGCGACGATCTAAACGATAAGCACCAAGGCGATTCATATAGTAAGCAGTGTAGCCTGTATTGTATAAATTGAGGCCCGCTCCATAAGAAAAAGCAGGTAGACCTAAAACCGCATCAACGGCATAACCAATTAAAATAGAATCGAGATTACTATAATGGGTTGGAACAATGACGACTGTACCTTTATCAAACAAACTCCGTAAAATATCAATTTCTCCTTTTACTTTTAGTCGATCGTATACTCGATGTTTTCCTCCCCAAATTCTTCTAAAATTCCGTTCGGAGGCTGTATTCAATAAACGATTAAAAAAGAAGGTTAAAAATTTTCTGGCGAATAAAAATGTCTTCGTACTAAAAGTACCGACGATTTCCTCTGAATAACGATGAACTATTTTTTTTAAAATTTCTTCATTAGAGACTCTTGCTTCTTGCTCTTCTTTATCTAATGATTTACCGACTAGTTTTTTTTGAATTTTCTTCCAAAACAAGGCTTCATTTGGAGGATCTACTTTCCATGGTTCTTCCTTTATCCGAATACGTTCCAAATAAATAGTACGAGCAAGAATATCGCTCACTTTTTCGGTAGGCTTCATCAAAAACCGATCAATAGTATAATTATCTATCTCGTTAATAAAAGCGTTTCTATCTTCACTTTGACGATTTATTGGCCAGTCTTCCATTTTAGGAATAACTGGAGGATAGATGGATACATCATCATTCATACTCTGCTAGATTTTCGTAAAATTGATTATTGACACCATCAATAAATTCTAAAATTTCTTCCTTTCCCCGCTTATTGTTAGAAGATGATATAAACTGTTGTGGTAGTTCATTCCAATGTTTTAATAATTCATCTTGAATTATTTTTATATTCACATCTACTTGTTCTGGTTTTAATCGATCCGTTTTTGTATATACGATCACGAATGGTATCCGAGCTTGTCCCATCCAATTAATAAATTCTATATCGATTTTTTGAGGAGGAATATTGGCATCAATTAAAATAAAGGCACATTGTAAGTTTTCTCTCTTTTGCAAATAGCCTTGTATCATTCGTTCCCATTCATGCCGTTTCTTTTTTGAAATCACCGCATAGCCATAACCTGGTAAATCAACTAGATACCAACGATCATCCATCAAATAAAAGTTGAGCATCTGTGTTTTTCCAGGCTTTTTCGATACTCTTGCCAAAGAAATACGATCAGTAAGCATATTAATGAGAGATGATTTCCCAACATTTGACCGACCAATAAAGGCATATTCTGGCTTTTCCTCCTTCGGACAAGCTGATTCTCTCGGAAAAGACCCTTTATAATCTGAGTAATTTATCTCCATTTCTAGTTCTAAGCGTTATCTTATCAACTGTTTTTCAGATTAATAAGTGGAAGTTGTTAAAATATGAATTGATGGCTTATTTCTAAGTCATAGATTTAGGGCAAACCCAACCACTTTTGCGGTTCATTCGCTTCGAGTATTATCGTACTCGACCTAATAGGAACGCTCATTCATTTCAGCTATTTTAATTTCCATAGCTATGGCTATGAAAAAGAAAAGGAGCTTCGTCCTAGAAATCAAGCACTTACAACTAAACTCAGAACACATTCTTAAACAACTTCGTGTTTAAAACACAAATGTAGGAAACAAATAGCTAATTTTTATGTGTTTATTTCTAATTAATTGGTTTAGATTGGTCTGCGCCCAAGCTATTTTTTGCTAAAGAGGTCAAATAATGGGCTGCATTATGCATAGCATCTTCTTTATTTGTAGCAATGGAATGGATTGATAAGACTTTATGAATACTTAAAGTCTGTAATTGTTGCTTACTTAATTCATTTTTTCCAACAAAAAGAGTCAATGGTTTTCCGTGTTTGGTACAAAGATGAGCAATACCATCTATGACTTTTCCTTGTAGTGATTGTGCATCTAATTTGCCTTCTCCACTAATTACCCAATCTGCCTGTTTTATTTTTTGTTCTAACTTGGTAAGTTTTGCTAAAAGGTCAAACCCTCTATTCATTTGTGCGCCACAAAGAGCCACTATGCCAGCACCGATTCCGCCAGCTGCTCCACCTCCAGCCATCAGACTGATATCAATCCCGATTTGCTGCTGAATGATTTTGCAAAAATGTCTTAATCCATCATCTAAATAATTTACATCTTGAGAACTAGCTCCCTTTTGAGGTGCATAGATATAAGCTGCACCATTTTTTCCGAATAATGGGTTGACAACATCGTAAAAGATATTTATGGAAATTTTATCGAAATCAAACTGTTTTTTATTTTTTATGGTTACTATTTTTTTAAGGTTTTGACCTATGGGTCGGAGAATATTATTTTCAGCATCTAAAAATCGGACACCTAATGTATGGGCAATTCCCATACCTGCATCGTTTGTGGCACTTCCTCCTAAAAAAAGATAGATTTTATTATAACCCTTTTGAATTGCATCAACAATAAGTTTTCCAGTGCCTAAAGTAGATGTAAGCATAGGATTTCGTTCTGACTGTTTCAATAGAACTAAACCGCTTGCACTGGCGACTTCAATAAAAGCCGCATCTGATGACGTAAAATAAGTTGCAGTAATTGATCTACCTAGAGGATCTTGTGTTCTTACTTTCTTCTTTTTCAATGCTAGATGTTCGGCAAGTATTGTCAACGAATCGTCTCCACCATCAGCCATCGGATGCAAGGTACAGTTAAGAGATTCGTCTTTTTGTTTTAAGCCTAAAGCAATTGCTTCGCAAACCTGCCTAGCAGAAAGTGAACCTTTAAACTTATCTGGTGCTATTAAAATATTCATGTTTTTGACGATGAGAATTTCAAAAGTGATCAGTGCTCAAATATAAAATTTAATAAGGCAAATTAAAATAATAAATTTCCCATCTTGAAGTTATCTTTTTCCACTTTACGTCGTTAAAAATACTCGCTGATGC
>JAHDIP010000062.1:0-3898 GCA_020630735.1 Saprospiraceae bacterium
AACTCTAAAATACCAGCCACAAATCGGGAAGTTATTATTTGACCGTTACTAAGTAATACTACTCTTGGTTTTTATAATGAGATGATATAACCTTGTCTTAACCGACGACGAATAAATCCATCATTTTGAAATAGAGTTTATATTTCTAGACAAGGCAAAACGCCGTAAGCATATTATTTTAAAGACTTTTGAGAGATCAAAAAAATATGGATTTATTCCTCTTTGGATCGTTAACTTACACAGTTTTTTTTTGAACTACGATTGTTTCAAGACTTGCCAAGTTATCTATTTCGAAAGTAGGTTTATGGTTTGTTTTATTCTGTTTTTTTTGAGGATTATACCAACAAGTATCCAATCCATATTGATTTCCACCAGCGATATCAGAGCTCAAACTATCGCCAATGACAAGTACTTTTTCTTTACTAGGATTGCCGATTTCGTTAAATGCATAATCAAAAAATCCCTTATGCGGTTTCGCTACGCCTATTTCATCCGACACCACAATGCGATCAAAATACGGTTCAAGTTCATTTATTTTTATCCGAGGCCGCTGTACTTCTTTTAACCCATTTGTAATAATCATCAGTCGAAATTGTCCTTTGAACCTATCTAACAGCGGCATAGCACCATCCAACAAAAATCGAACACTCGCCAAGTTGGACAAGTAACATGCACTGAAATCTGAAGCATCACAATCTTTTCGAATTGCCTCAAAAAAAACTTCGAACCGCTTAGTACGCAAAACCTCTTGACTAATCTTTCCTTGTTCAAAAGCTAACCAATGTTCCTTGTTTATCTGGTTATATATCCCATAATAACTCGAATTGAAAGGAATTTTGAAGTCTGCAAAAGCTTTTTCAAAAGCGTATTTAGACGAGCGATCAAAATCTAATAAAGTATTGTCCAGATCAAAAAACAACCATTCATAACACATAATATTTAATTTTTATTTATCTTTTTGGAAATTATTTTTTCATTTATAATTCATCAATTGAAGTACCACAAAAGTAATTCAAAAATGAATATAAAAAATCGCATTGCTCATCAGAATGGAACAATAGACATTTTTTACTGTTTTCCGCCTAGAAATCCGTTACTTTTTATATTTTTGTCTGTCGTAAGAATGTAAGAAATTCACTTCCATACGACCCTAGCCAAATGAATAATTTAAATCTTGCAAAACATAAATTAGACTCTTTTATTTTTTCACAAAATAAATCTTTTACGTAAATGAGAAATCCTGTTCCTTTACTAGCCATACTCCTCATACTTTGGTTATTTGGGGGTTGTTATCTTTGGACTTCGACTTGTTGTCTAGCAGGTGCTGCGACTAGTAGTATCGCTCCACTACTCATCAAGGATGGTAGTACAACAGTAGCACAACACTCTAACAACTTCTTTTTTGGATTTTCTGGTAGTACGCCAAATATGACAACGCCTGTTTCTGATGAACTTACAGACGCTGCAAATTATCTGAAGGCTAATCCTGGAAAAACAATGACCTTAACAGGTCAATACGATGATGATGAAAAAAAACCTGGAAATTTTGCCAACCTCGGATTAGCTAGAGCAGAATCCATCAAACAGCAACTTATTAAGAAAGGGGCACCTGCTGCTCAGTTAGCAACTGCCGCTTTACTTGTAAAAGATTTAAAGTTTTCAGATGATAAGCTTTATGGTGGAATTAATTATGCTTTCAGCGAAGCACCTACCTCTGGAATCTCTATCAAAGATGGTTCAGCTTTTTCTGCTGGCTCAAAAGATAACCTTAGATTCGACAAATCAGGTTACGTTCACAAAACGCCACTTGCCGCTTCTGTAAATGATGCTTTTGGAAAAACGGCTGAATACCTTAAAAAGAATGCTGGTCGATCTCTTTTACTAACAGGTTTCTATAGCGACGCTGAAAAAAACAATAGTCCTTTCCCAAGCCTTGGTCTAGCACGCGCGAATAATATCAAACAAATTTTCACTAACCTTGGGGTTCCATCAAAACAGTTATTAACTGCAGATAGTAAAGTGGCTAATCTTCAATTCCCTGGCGATGAATTAAACGGAGGTGTTTCCTATTCTATTTCAGCAGCGACTGATAATAGTAACCGTTTAGCTGAAGTTGAGAAACGTCTTAGAGCAAAACCTTTATTGATTTACTTCGCTACTGGAAAACAAGAAGTAAATTTGAATTCCGAACAACGCCAATACTTCTCTGATCTTACATATTATCTTGATCAAAAGCCTAACGCAAAAATCAGCTCTACTGGACATACTGATAATCAAGGCGACAGAAATCAAAATGTTCGATTGGGTCGTAAAAGAGCTGAATTTGTGAGAGACTACCTAGCTAAAAACGGTATTAGCTCAAAGCAGGTAAACGTAAGTTCTAAAGGACCTGATGAACCTATCGAAACGAATGATACTGACGCTGGTCGTGCTAAAAATAGACGTGTAGCAATAACATTAAACTAACAAACATCTAATAACCTTAAATAAAAAAATAAACTATGTGGTGTACAATATTACCTTGGTTGATTGGTGGCATAGCCGCTCTTCTTGGTGGATTAATCGGATGGTTCTTAAGAAACTCTCGTTTCTCAACACTCCAAGGGCAAATTGATAATAAAAACAAAGCCTACGGCGAACTAGAAGGAAAATACAATTCTTCCGTCAACTCTTATAATTCCTTAAAAGGGCAATTTTCAGATTTTGAAGCTAAAGAACAATCTTTAAACCTTTCTCTTACAGACTGGAAATCTAAGTATTCTACCCTTGATGGTAACTATAATGACTTGAATGCTTCTAATAGTAAACTTAGAGCTGAGTTTGATAAATACCGTGGCGATGCTGAAAGCAAATTTGGCATCTATAAAAAAGATCATGCTGACTTACAAAAGAAGTATGACGATCTTTTAGCTCGATTCAAAGCCAGCGAAACTAGATATAAAACCATAGACGGAGATTTTGCTAAGTATAAAGCTGACAATGCTAAATATAGTAGCGAAAATGACAGACTTAGCGACGAATTAGCTAAACTTAGAAAAGAGAACGAAGCAAGACTTAATGAAGCTAATTTCAAAATTAGTAAGTTGAATGGTGATTATGAAACCTTATCAACTGAAAATAAAAACTATACTGCTCAAATATCTACTCTTTCTACTGAAAAGGATGAGTTAGCCAATACATACAACGGCTATCGTGCAAATTCAGATAAAAAATATAATGACCTTAATGCTAAATATCAAGCTCTATTAAAAGAGCAAGAAGGCTACAAGTCTAGCATTGGAGATTGGACAAGTAAATACAATCTTTTATTCACTCAATTTGGTGAGTTAGAAACAAAATCTAAAGCTGATTTCAGTGCTCTTCAAGCAAAACCTAGAGAGATTATCAAAGAAGTACCTGTTGAGATTATCAAAGAGGTAGAAGTAGTTAAGAATGTAGAAGTACCTGTCGAAGTGATCAAAGAGGTCGAAGTAATCAAAGAAGTACCTGTTGAAGTCATCAAAGAGGTAGAAGTAATCAAAGAAGTACCTGTCGAAGTAATCAAAGAGGTAGAAGTCATTAAGGAAGTACCTGTTGAGGTCATTAAGGAAGTAGAGGTGATCAAGAATGTAGAAGTGCCTGTTGAGGTCATTAAGGAAGTAGAAGTGATCAAGAATGTGGAAGTACCTGTTGAGGTCATTAAGGAAGTAGAGGTAATCAAGAATGTAGAAGTGCCTGTTGAAGTGATTAAAGAAATTGAGATCATCAAGAATGTAGAAGTACCTGTTGAAGTCATCAAAGAAATTGAGATCATCAAGAATGTAGAAGTACCTGTTGAAGTCATCAAAGAGGTAGAGGTAATTAAAGAGGTAGAAGTAATCAAAGAAGTGCCTGTTGAAGTAATCAAAGAGGTAGAGGT
>JAHDIP010000062.1:3998-6584 GCA_020630735.1 Saprospiraceae bacterium
AAAGAGGTAGAGGTCATTAAAGAAGTAGAGGTGATTAAGAATATAGAGGTGCCTGTTGAGGTGATTAAAGAAATCGAGATTATCAAGAATGTAGAAGTGCCTGTTGAAGTGATCAAAGAAATCGAGATCATCAAAAACGTAGAAGTACCTGTTGAAGTGATCAAAGAAATTGAGATCATCAAAGAAGTCCAAGTACCTGTTGAGGTGATTAAAGAAATCGAGATCATCAAAAACGTAGAAGTACCTGTTGAAGTAGTGAAAGAAATCGAGATCATCAAAAACATCGAAGTTCCTGTCGAAGTGGTAAAAGAAATTGAAATGATCAAAGAGGTAGAAATACCTGTAGAAGTGATCAAGGAAGTAGAGGTGATCAAGGAAGTAGAAGTGATCAAGGAAGTAGAAGTGGTGAAAGAAATCAAAGTACCTGTTGAAGTCATTAAGGAAATCGAAATCGTAAAGATGGTTGATAAACCAGTAGAAGTCATCAAAGAGGTAGAGGTCATTAAAGAAGTAGAGGTGATCAAGGAAGTAGAAGTAATTAAAGAAATCAAAGTACCTGTTGAAGTCATTAAAGAAGTAGAGGTCATTAGAGAAGTAGAAGTGATCAAGGAAGTACCTGTAGAAATCATCAAAGAAGTGGAAGTAGTCAAATCTATTGATTTTGATTCACTTCAAGCAATGATGGCCAAAATGGGAACAGTAGAAGTATCTAGAACCACCAAAGATGTTCAGACAACTAAAGGAGCAGCAAAAACGGTAAGCTCTAGTTCTAAAACAACTACTGGAAAAGCCAAAACAACTGCTAAAGGTAATACTAAGAGTAAAGCAGCTGCGAGCAAAGCTACTGCGAAAGGTGGTGCGAAAGCAAAAGCTACAGGAAGTAAAACGAAAGCAACAGCTTCTAAAAGTAAAACATCTGGTAAGGGAGGGACTAGAAAAGTAGCTGCTGCTGGAAAATCGAAAAAAGATGACTTGAAGAAAATTGAAGGTATCGGACCAAAAATTGAACAGCACCTTAATAAAGCGGGTATCTATACTTGGTTAGCATTATCTAAAACTAAAGTAAAAGATATTCAAGTTGTCCTTGATAAAGCTGGTCCTCGTTACCGTATCCACAATCCTGCTACATGGCCAAAACAAGCAGCAATGGCTGCTAAAGGTCAATGGAAAGCTTTAGAAAAATGGCAAGATGAACTTGATGGTGGTAAAGCCTAAAAAATAATTAAACAGATAGTTGTATCTAATTCTAGGATACAACTGTCTGTTTCTATCCAAAAAAATCTTTTATCAAACTATTTCCATAATCAAAACCTATTATGATAGAAAAGAATAAGCTTGTTAATAAAATTAGTAAACAAGCAAAAATATCAGAAGCTAAGGCTAAAATAGCTTACGAATGTGTTCTTAAAGAAAGTCCAGCTTTCAGAAAACAAGGACTAAAAACCGTTAAAGCAATCAAAGAAGTTGCTGTAAAAGTAAAAGGGAAACCAACAGTAAAAAAACTAAAATTAACGAAGGAAAAAGCAGTTGCTAAAACAAATACGGTCGAAGTAATTAAGACAGTAGAAGTGATCAAAGAAGTACCTGTTGAGGTAGTCAAAAAAGTAGAAATAATTAAAGAGGTAGAGGTAATCAAAGAGGTACCCGTAGAAGTGATCAAAGAAGAAGTAATCGAAATAGAGGTGCTAAAAGAAGTGCCTATCGAAGTGATCAAAGAGGTTACACTTGTAAATGAGGTTGAAGTCATCAAAGAAGTGATTAAGGAAGTAAAAGTTGTTGATGAGAAACAATTAAAAGCATGGAAAGCCAAGTGTGCTGCTGCTGAAAAAGATGCTAAGGCTTGGAAAGCCAAATGTGCTGCTGCTGATAAAGACGCTAAAGCTTGGAAAACGAAATGTGCTGCTGCTGATAAAGATGCTAAAGCTTGGAAAACGAAATGTGCTACTGCTGATAAAAATGCTAAAGCCGCTAGTGCCAAGTGGACTAAAGAAATGAGCAGTATGAAAAAGCAATTGACTGCTAAACCAAAAGTAGTCTACAAAGAAATCATCAAAGAAGTACCTGTAGAAATCGTCAAAGAAGTAGAAGTAGTAAAATCTCTCGACTTCGAATCATTGAAAAAAATGATGATGAATATGGATACTGTACAAGTTTCTAAGCAAGTAATTGGTGAAACGAGAACAGTAAAACAAGAGGACGCTAAAATCGTAGAACGTCGTGAAGTAAAAGCTGGTGACAAAAAATCTGTAGTAAAGAAATCAGCTACTAAAAAGACAACAAGCAAAGCAAAATCTTCTTCAAAAAAGAGCAGCTCTAAAGCAAGCAAAAAAGACGACCTAAAACGTATAGAAGGTATCGGACCAAAGATCGAAGAACATTTAAATAAAGCTGGCGTCCATACTTGGGCTCAATTAGCAAGTGCTAAAGTTTCTTTCTTACAAGGTGTTTTAGACAAAGCTGGTCCTCGTTACCGTATTCACAATCCTGCTACTTGGCCTAAGCAATCTAAACTTGCTGCTACAGGTAAATGGGAAGCTCTTGAAAAACTTCAAGACGAATTACTTGGTGGAAGACCTGACTAAATAT
>JAHDIP010000062.1:6684-28883 GCA_020630735.1 Saprospiraceae bacterium
GAAGCTCTTGAAAAACTTCAAGACGAATTACTTGGTGGAAGACCTGACTAAATATTAAGACAAATTAACTATTCAACCATAGTCCCATTGCAAAGCAATGGGACATTCTTACAAACAAAACTAACACCTTCAAAGGGATCGCAGTTTACAAAAAATCCCTTCTCAAACAATGGTTTACTTTAAAGATAAACACAAAACAGAATCGATTAGTAGTAATTGATGACAAAAAAGTAAACATAAAAAAATCCCAGTGCTTTGCACTTGGGATTTTTTTTATATCTGTTTAAAAATGAAAATCACATATTTGTTTCTATTTTCATTTTCTATTCACTTACGCTACTCTACCACCGTCCAATTCATCCTGCCACTTCTCCAATTTTTTCCACTCACCAGCGGCAGCCATACGAGCTTGCTCACCCCAAGTTGTTGGATCATGCATTTTGTAGCGATCTCCAGCAGACTCCAATACTTCTTTCACTTTTCTAGCACTAGTTGCAGATAATCGTGAGAAAGAACTAATACCAGCCTTATTTAAAATTTGTTCAATTTTTGGACCAATACCTTCAACTTTTTTCAGATCATCAATCGACTGAAACTTCATATTCAATTTCCAAGCTTTCAACGTTCCTTTATCTCTAGGAGAAAAGTCTTTCAATACTAATTTCCATTTACCTAGTGTTTTTTCACCAATCATATCCTCCAAAACATCCTTACCATAAGTCTCTTTTAAATCCTTCTTACTTCCTCCTTTTCGATCATGCACAACGACAGTTTTGCCCGATGGAGCGACTAATGAGATATGCAAATCACCAACATAAGAGTGCTCCACATCTACATTCAATTTCATATCCGTTACTAGTCCACTATACCGTGCTTCTTGCACACTTACTAAACCTTTATCATCATTATCAGGAATATTTATTTCTGAAGGCACTTTACTCGTATCGTTGCTCAATCGAATTCTCCATGAAGTTAGAATTCCATTGTCTCTAGACGATACATCTTTCACCTTTAGTTGCCAATTGCCATTAGCTTTAGTTCCCAAAAGAGGCTCTAAAATATCTTTACCATACGTCACTTTCAAATCTTTACTTCCTGCTTTTGTACGATTATGCAGTACTACAGATTTTCCAGAAGGAGAAATAAGTTCAACATGCAGATCGCCTACATACGGATGTGCAATATTCACCTTTACTCGCAAATCTTTGATTTTTCCTTTTTGATTGACGGCTATAGTACTTACTAAACCTTTTTTATCATTATCAGGAATTGGGGCTTTAACGCGGTTTTCTTTTACAATGATCATTTTTTAAAATTTATTGAAGAAATAAAGACGTGTTAAAAACAGCTTTTTATTCAAAAAAATGTACGTGTAAGTTATAAAAATGTTGGCTTTTTTTACATTTAATTCTTCAAAACTTCCTAATAATCAGACATTAATGCATAATAAAGATGTTATTTACTCCAGACTTCTTCTCCTAACATATCATTTAGGAGCTTAGTTTAATTGTTTCGTGTAGCGTCTTCCAATTGAACCCAGTATCGGCGTATTTTTCGATAGCTTAGCCTAGAAATCTCTTTGATTCTCATAGGGATTCGTATATTAGAATATCAAGGCAAGTCTCGCTTTTCTCCTCTTTTATTAACTTTTAATCTGTATATTCCGTATGAAGGAATAAGAATACATTACAATTTTTAGCAATTCTCATATTATAATACTAATTTTGTAGGCTACTGCTATAGGGCAAAATTTCCTAAACAGTACAGACTATAAAACATACTGTGAAAGAGTTAAGGAATGATAAACCATTCCCATAAGGCATCAAAACCTTAGAATGTTGAAAAAAGAATCTAAGAGCATTTCTTATCACCATTTAATAATTCTTTCCCTTCAGAGGCTGTTTTGAACATATTGTAAATTCAAAATAGCTTCGCACGAAACACTATAAAAAAAATACTTCTTACAGAAGAAATTAGTATGGCGACAAAAAAAAAGAGTTCAGGCAGACGCCAACTTTCTTTAAATCTTGGCATTACAGACGAACGAGTTCCGAAGTTATTCGGTTTTCTACTTCTCTTTCTTGCCTTGTATTTATTTATAGCATTTACCTCCTATTTATTCACTTGGCAAGTTGATCAAGATAGAGTTCTTCGGTTTTCTTGGGGCTTACTTCTACACGGAGACCTCAACATGGCCAATTGGCTTGGTAGGTTAGGGGCTATTATTTCCAACATGTTTTTCTTTTGGGGTTTTGGATTACCTTCCTATATATTCGTTTTTCTAACCTCTGTTATGGGGCTTTCTCTTATCAGAAGGCAGCCACTAAAAAAACATATTAACCTCATCTGGTATTCATTTTTAGGTTTATTATTTTTCTCTGTACTACTCGAATTTATTTTCAGTTCTTCCAATTTTTCTTGGGGAGGTGCTTTTGGAAATAGTGTTTGTAGTTGGATGACAAACTTTGTTGGTCCTATCGGAATGATATTCCTCTTTATATTTCTGGTTATTATGATGCTGGTTTGGATATTCAACCCCAACTTTAATGAGCTGACTCCAGCAAAGGCAATGAGCAATACCAAAGAATTTGTTCAAGATATTATTAGTGGTCGATACTTTAAACGGAAAAGAAGAGCAACCGCTCCGCTCCCACCCGCTCAAACACTTCGACCTCGAAATAAAAATACAGCTGCAGAAAATGCTCCTCCCGCAATTCCAGCTCCAAAAGCTGGCGAACAAAAACCTGTAGAAGAAGGTCAACTTTCTTTTGAACTGAAAGGAAATGGTAAAAGGGAAAAACCCAAACCATTAAAATCGGGCGAAGCAGAACTTGAAATAGCTGCGCCGCCGCCGCCACCTCCTGTTACCCCAGCACCTTTAGAGGTGCAAAAACCTAAGAATCCCCTCAATGAAACGGACATGAAAATTGTTCGAGACAATCAGAGTCATAACGAACCCTATGACCCTACACTCGAATTGTCATCTTACGAACATCCAGTAGTAGCATTATTGGAAGATTATGAAGATCAACGAGTGGAAATAGATCGAGCAGAATTAGAACAAAACAAAGATCAAATTATAGAAACGCTTTTAAATTACAAAATCGAAATTGTAAAAATAAAAGCGACTATTGGACCAACAGTAACGCTATACGAAATTGTACCTGCTCCAGGTGTACGTATTTCTAAAATCAAAAATTTAGAAGACGATATTGCACTTAACTTGGCAGCACTTGGTATACGTATCATCGCACCTATTCCTGGAAAAGGAACAATAGGTATTGAGGTACCAAACAAGAATAAGCAAATGGTCTCTCTCAAAGAGGTCTTGATGTCTGATAAGTTCAAACGAGCTAAAATGGACTTGCCGATTGCGCTCGGGAAAACGATATCAAACGAAGTCTTTGTTGCCGACTTAGCCAAGATGCCTCACTTACTAGTAGCAGGTGCTACTGGTCAAGGTAAGTCTGTAGGTATCAATACGATACTAATGTCTTTACTGTACAAAAAACACCCTTCTCAAGTTAAGTTTGTACTGATCGATCCTAAGAAAGTCGAATTATTCCCTTATAGTTTAATAGAAAAACATTTCTTGGCTTGTTTACCTGGACTCGACGAGGCCATTATTACAGATACAACGAAAGTAGTTCATACCCTCAATTCTTTATTGATTGAGATGGATACCCGTTACAATTTACTCAAAAAAGCACAAGCACGTAACATTCGAGAATACAACGAAAAGTTTGTATCTCGTCGACTCAATCCTAATAATGGACATCAGTTTCTACCCTTTATCGTCCTCGTTATAGATGAGTTTGCAGATCTTATCATGACTGCCGGTAAAGAAATAGAATTACCAATTGGTCGACTAGCACAACTTTCTCGTGCCGTTGGTATCCACCTAATCATTGCTACACAACGACCTTCTGTAAATATTATTACAGGTGTCATCAAAGCTAACTTCCCTGCTCGTATTGCATTCAAGGTGACTGCAAAAGTAGATTCACGTACCATCATTGATACTGGTGGTGCAGATCAACTGATTGGTCGAGGAGATATGCTTTTATCGTATGGTAGTGATTTGGTTCGTCTACAATGTGCTTTCGTAGATACTCCCGAAGTAGAAAAAGTGATTCAATATATATCAAAACAACAAGGTTACCCTACTCCTTTCCACTTACCAGAATTCCATGGTGATGATGATAATGTTGGCAAACACAATGTCAAGATTTCTGAACTGGATTCGATGTTTGAAGATGCAGCTCGACTGGTTGTACAAAACCAACATGGTTCCACTTCTATGATTCAGCGTCGCCTTAAATTAGGTTACAATAGAGCTGGTCGTATCATGGATCAACTAGAAGCCTTAGGCATTGTTGGACCTAGCGAAGGAAGCAAAGCTAGAGAAGTTTTAGTCTACGACGAAGTAGAATTGGAACGGTATTTGGAAGATATAAAAAATAGGAAATAGGAGGCAACCTTGTGATTTATTCACAAGGAAATTACAACCTAACGAATGTAACATTCGTTAGGTTTTTTTTATGCGTTATAAAAAAGTATTCAATAATTGAAGTAATTTTTGTTTCAAAATATTAAAAATTTTCATTATTTATTTTCTAGAATAAATGAAACAAAAATTAAACTATTTCCGTTTGGAAAATCTATTCTTAAATTGATTTAGGAGAAATATTTTCTACATCAGAACGATAGTACAGATACATAAACAAAATAGAAGTAGCTGTCAATATATGCCATACTGCATGTCCTTGCCAAAAACTATAGGGTGTACACCAAATATCTTTTACATCCAATATCCAGATAGCAAATGCAATAACTAATACAACTATAGCTATGTTCCAAAACAGCATATAATGCTTCGCTCGATAACCATTTATCCTGTTATTAAAAACATGAACGATCATAGCTATACCGATTAAACTCAGCATTGTTATATTGATATCTATAGATTTTAAGTAAACAAAAAAGAAGACATCGACTAGTAACATCAACCCAAGAATAAAGGGTAAGGTATTCCATTTTTGTTCTCCACTTCCAACCGAAGGTATCATTCGATAAAGGTTGAACGCTATAAAGCATAATACCACACCGTACATTGCTGATACATCTAACTGCTGAAAAAATAACGCTAAAGAAGCATGGTATAAATAGCTTCCCACAAAAAGATAAATACTAAATACCCCGATAAGAATAGAGAAGATAGGAAAGCGTACTATAAAATTATGGGTATTCGTTATTGCTCCTCCTAGTTTGTTTCGCCGATCTTTCAAACCCAAAGTCAAACAAATCAAGCCTACTAAAAAATACCCTAAATTAGACCAAGTATTAGAAGGTTGACGAATAAGCTGATCTGTTCGCCATGCTTCACAAAATCGATCTGCATTCTGAACGGCTCCGTCCCAATTGTCCCACCATGTGGCATATTGGTAGTGTTTAAAAAACAGAATCATCGAAATAGTGGTTATAACAAAAACCAAGACAGGTACGATAAAAGCACTCATCCGAATGGTATCCATTGAAAGAATTGTTCTTACAGAATTATTGTTACTCATTTTTGATTTTATGAAGTAGGTAAATGTAATAATTAATAGTGCAATCATTTTCTCGTTAGTGATGATGTTGTTGACCAATAGTAATTGAAAGCTATGCGCAATCGAATCAGTTAAGTTGTATTTATACTATACTGAAACCAAAGTGGTTTTGGGATTGTCAAACGACTAAAGCTACTGAACATCAAAAGGTAGCTACCAATGATGATTCTTAAACTGAATACCACCAAAATGGTTTTCGAATTGCTGAATATTTAAAGCTACTAAAAATCAATTTTTAGTAACTTAAGAAGATTCGTAAACCAAATACCGATAGGTATATAAAAGAAAAGTGGTTAGGAGGGAAGATTAAAGAATACTCTACAATCAGGTTTCCTTATAGAAAAGAACGTACACAAATCCATATTCGCTTCTTTTTATATTTAAAATTATCATATAGTTTAAACCAATACTAATTCGTTCTATCTTCACTCTTGTTGAAAATTTACATTAACACTACTTTAACCACTCTAAATATTGATTAGAATGGAAAATTAAATAACTTGTGTTTGCATTTAGTTCGTTAAAAATCTTAGTCAAAATTAGACTTTATAAATTTAACGTTCATTTTGATTTTCATTAATCTATTAACCCAACTTTAACGCCCCTTTTTCATCTAACGATCAATAATTGATATATCTGATCGTTATAGAACTAACCAAACATCTATAGTTATGAAGAAATTAATTGCTGCTAGTTTCGCTTTATGTTTTACTGTTTTGTGTTTTGCACAAGAAAACACCTATTTATCAGCCGCAGATTCTGACCCAGAAGCCAAAGCAGTACTAGATAAAATAAAGGCAAAGTACGAATCCTTTAAAACCCTTCAAGCTTCATTTACGCTTACCATTGAGTTTGATGGCGAAGTCCAAGAAACTCAAGAAGGTGAAATTATTCAAAAGGGAGATAAATACCATCTCGATTTTGAAAGCCAAACAGTTATTAGCGATGGCAGTACGGTATGGTATCACCTCAAAAATAACAATGAAGTCCAAATCAATAATGCTGAAGACCTAGAAGAAGAGGGCTCTCTTTCACCAAACAGTCTATTGCGTATTTACGAACAAGATGATTACGTTTATGCACTATCAGGCGATCAGAAAGAAAACGGACATACTGTCCAGTATATCGACTTCAAACCAACAGATAAAGATTCAGAATATTTTAAATTGCGCCTCGCTGTTGACAAGAAAACGAATGAAATCAAACGAATTAAAGCCTTCAGCAAAGATGGCTCTCGTTATACACTCGAAATACAAACATTAAAAGGAAACGGGCAAATAGATGAAAGTTATTTTAGCTTCGACAAGACCAAATTTCCAGGTATTCATGTAGAAGATCTTAGAATTCCATAAAATCATCCATTTTTAGCCCATTTTTCGAAAATTCCGCCTAGGGAAGGTGCTTTACAACTATTGTAAAGCACCTTTTTTCATTTTATGCCGTATTACTCAATATCTTCTCTCAATTATGGTAGTTTTTCGCTTCCCTAGGCGAGAAATTAAAAAAAACATTTCAAAAAACGGGTTAAATCTATTATTTTAAGAAATAATACATTACTCTATCTTTTATTTCTGTGACATTTACTTTATTTTCACCGTCATAAGACTGAATATACCCTGAGAAAACTCCATGATCATATCCAAAATAGACTTTAACCATTAAACCTTGATCTAACCAAGTCTGAAAATAATTTCTAAACCCCAAATAACATTATACATATAGATCATTTATTATTTGGCAACAACACAACTAGATACAATGTTATTTAATTTTTCTTCAATCGTATCTGTTTCTTCTATATATATTACAAATACCTAATTGGTATTTGACAACGCATCTATTTTCTAACATTTTATTTAAAAAACAATATGAGATATCGCGCTTACAGAACCAAAAAGGATAATCAATTTTACTTTCAGTTCTTGACAGATGGTGGCGAGTTGGTACTAAAAAGTCAAGCATATTCAGACAAAGCTGCTTGCTTTAATGGAGTAAAATCAGTTATCAAAAATTCAGATGATAATGCAAAGTATGAGAAAGGTAAAGATGCTGATGGAAAACAGTACTTTATTATAAAAGCGGGTAATGGTCAAGAAATTGCTCGCAGTGAAGGTTATAGCGACAACGCTAAACTCGATGCAGATATTAAACTATGTATTGCTGAAATTCCTCTTATCGGGAAAAAAGAAGCAGCTAAAGAAAAAGCAGCAGCAGCAGCTCCTGCTCCTAAAGCAACTACCGACTCTTCTAAAAAAGAAAACGACGATTACCAACCTATTTCTTTTTATGACGCTAAAGCAACTAATGTAGGAAATGGCTTCGAAAAATTCCAAGATGGTGATATGCATTACTTCACTTACAATCTTGGTGGCAAAGTCGTCTTAATTAGTCAGGCTTATATGTCAGAAGCTAGTCGAGATAACGGAATCCAATCTGTTACTAAAAACATGAGTATTGATAACAGGTATAAACCTGCAACAGATGATAATGGTAAACACATCTTTGGAATTCGTGCAGGCAACAACCAAGAGGTAGCAACAAGTAGAGCATTCGATAGCGAAGGCGATCGAGATAAGGTCATCGCAAGCCTACAAGGAGGTGGAGAAGCTACTGCAAGTACTACAAACGAATCTGCTAAAGTTGCAGCAACAACTAACAATGATGACGATGGAGTAAATTACAAAGATTACAAGCCTCTTGCTTTTTATAAAAGTAACATCATCGGTGAAGAGTTTGGTTTCGATGCTTTTGCAGATGGAGACAATTATTTCTTTACCGTTAATAAAGATGGCGAACCTGTCTTACTAAGTGAAGAATATACTTCTGAAGCAGGTAGAGATAATGGGATAAAGTCTGTCAAAAAAAATATCAAAGAAGAAAATCGATATGTAAAAGAACAGCACCCAAATGGTAAATACTATTTCAGATTATTAGCGGGCAACAAACAAGAAATTGCGACTAGTGTTTGGTTTGATTCTGAAAAAGATAGAGATAAAGCAATTAATTGGTTGCTCAACACGGGTGGTATCCGTAGTAGAAAGAAAGTAAAGAAAGAAAAGACCACTAAAGAAAGAATATACGTACAACAAGGTTTAAGCTATCCTTGTAGTGAAATCACATACGATACCTTCCAAAGTGGTGGAAATCAAAAATACTATTTCGTTTTCAAAACAAAAGACGAAAAAGCTATTTTGATCAATGGTGATGTTCGTGGTCATGCTTCAGTTGATGAATTGAATGCAACAATTAAAGATGTATTGAAATTCGCTCCTGATAGCAAAAACTATGAATACAAAGAAACCAAAAACGGAAAGCATTACTTCTATGTAAAAAATCAAGATGGAAAATCTGTAGCTCGTAGTAGTTTGTTTTATGCAGATAAAACAGAAATGGACGCTAACGTAAAACTACTCGCTTGTGGTGTTGGCACAGGAACAATCACTAAAGTTGCTACTGCTGCTCCTGTAGCCGCTGCTGCTGTACCTGCCAAACCTGCAACAGCCGCTTCTACAGCTGATGAATATTTACCATGCAAAGCATATGCTGGTGAAACAGGTTTCCACAAATTCACGAATGAGGGCAATGGTGAACACTACTTTGCGTTCAATCATCCTGAAGGTAAAACTTTACTCAGAAGTGAAGGGTATACTTCTACCGCTTCTCGTGACAACGGTATTCAATCCGTTATCAAAAATTCGACTAATGAAGAACGCTTCAAAATCAGCGAGGAAGGTGGAAAACACTTCTACTCTTTAAGAGCTGGTAACAACCAAGAAATTGCTAGAAGTTGTCCTTACGATACAGAAGCAGCTATGCGTGCTGATTTATCTTGGATACTTAGTGAGCATTCTACAATTGGTGTTGGTTCTAAGTTAGTAGGTGGTGCTTTGATGTCAGCATTCATGCTTCGCCAACAGGAAGAAGCAGCTGCATTAAAGGCAGCAGAAGCAGCTCGTTTAGCTGCTGAGGCAGAAGCAAAAGCAGCAGCAGAAGCAGCTCGTCTGAAAGCAGAAGCAGAAGCAAAACGCTTGCAAGCGGAAGCAGAAGCTAAAAGTAAAGCAGAAGCAGAGCGTCTAGCTGCAGAGGCAGAAGCAAAACGTAAAGCAGACGAAGAAGCTCGTTTAGCAGCAGAAGCAGAAGCAAAACGCAAAGCTCAAGAAGCTCGTTTGGCAGCAGAAGCAGAAGCACGCAAAGCATTACTTGGTGATTATATGCCTTGCGAAGCCTACAAAAAAGAAGAAGGGTTCGCTTCGTTCCAAGGCGATGATGGTAAGTATTATTTTAGCTACAACGACAGTAATGGTAAAACATTATTACGTAGTGAAACTTACGAAAGCGCTGCGGGTAGAGATAATGGAATTCAATCCGTTATTAAAAATGCACCTGATAGCAACAATTATATTACAAAGGATATTGACGGTAAACACTACATCATCTTAAGAGCTGGAAACAAGCAAGAAATTGCTAGAAGCTGTCCTTATACTGATGAAAAAGCAATGATGGCTGACTTTGCCTTACTGACTGGTGAAAAATCACAAATTGGTATGGGCTCCAAAGTTGTTGGTGGTGTTTTGATGTCGGCATTTATGCTCCGTCAAAAAGATGATGATGCAGCTCGCCTTAAAGCGGAAGAAGCAGCTCGTTTGAAAGCAGAAGCGGATGCTAATGCTCTTAAACTAAAAGCTGAGGCTGATGCTAAACGTAAAGCGGAAGAAGCTCGCCTAGCAGCAGAAGCAGAAGCTAAACGCAAAGCGGATGAAGCTGCTCGTCTGAAAGCTGAAGCAGAAGCTAAGCGTAAAGCGGAAGAAGCTGAACGTCTAAGAATAGAAGCTGAAAAGAAAGCTGCTCGTCTGAAAGCTGAAGAAGAAGCTCGTCTTCTTGCGGAACGAAAAGCGGCAGATGAAAAGAAGAAAAAAGCAGCAGCCGCGGCGGCGGCAGCAGCAGCAGCTTCTCTTGCAGCTACGACTCCTACACCGAAACCTGAGCCTAAACCAGAACCTAAAAAGGTCAAGACGAAAAAAGTTAAACCGAAACCAGAACCTGTTGCTGCTCCTGTAGTTAAAGAAGAGGCTGGAGCTGCTGGTTGTTGGAAATGGTTATTACCACTATTATTGTTACTTGCTCTTGCAGCATTATTATTCTACTTCATGAAAGGTTGTGGTGGTGCAGACCCAACAGCAGTTGCTGCTCCAAAACCTAAGGTAGAAACTCCTGTAGAAAAACCTGCAGTAGTTGAAGAGGTAAAAGCGGCTGGTCCTGATTGTGATGGTCTTAAATTCAAAAACAATACGGTAGCTTGCGATATGGCAAACTACATGAGTAATGGAAATAGTACCTTCCCTAAACGTTTCGCATTAGCTCCTGTTAGCTTCGGAAAAAATAACGCCCGATTAGGTTCTGGTGGTAAGCAAACACTTGATGATATTGCTGTCATACTAAAAGAATATCCAAATGCTGATGTCGATGTTTATGGTTTCATCGGTAATGGAGAAGAATCTTCTTATGGTGGTAGCAAAGAAATCGGATTAGATGATGTTCGTGCAAGAACAATTTACAACGAATTGAAGAAACGAGGCATTCCTGCAAGTCGATTAAACTTTGAAGGCAATGGTCTCAACAATAGTCACAAGTCTGAAATCTTAATCAATAGAAGATAATAGACAATCGTAAAATAGAACATAAGTTATCCCGAATTTTCAATTTGAAGATTCGGGATTTCTTTTTCAAACCAGTAAGCTATTTGCTTATTCTAATTGAGCAAGTGCATAATAGGGTAAAAGTCAAAGTCAGATTTATTTGTTCTTATTTTTTTGCTTACTGATAATGAATAATACTATCGGCTAGGTGTCATTAAAAAAATAGTTCATCAAGATTTTAAGTTGTATTTTTTTGAAATAATGTAGTACATTTACAGCATGGGGTTCAAATCAATATTAGTAAAACCTTTTGCAAAAAAGATAGCACGTAATATTCAACGTTGGTCTGCTGAAGCAGTAGCAGCACAAGACAAGGTTTTTCATTACCTCATCAAAAATGCCCGCAATACAGCATTTGGAAAAGACCACCATTTTGATAAAATAACCAACCACGAAACATTTGTAGCCCAAGTTCCTATTCGGGATTACGAAGCACTCCGACCATATGTAGATCGAATTATAAAAGGAGAAAAAGATGTACTCTGGAAAGGTCAACCTCTTTATTTTGCCAAAACTTCAGGGACTACTTCTGGTGTCAAATATATTCCTCTAACTAAAGAGAGCTTACCTAATCATTTTGGAACAGCCCGAAATGCCTTGTTCAACTATTATGCAGAAACAGGAAAAGGAGGTTTTATAGATGGTAAAATGATATTCCTATCGGGCAGTCCTGACCTAATCAAAAAAGGCAACATATTAACAGGGCGTTTGTCAGGCATTGTCAATCATCAGGTACCTAGTTGGTTACGTACCAATCAATTACCAAGTTACGCAACCAATTGTATCGAAGACTGGGAAACGAAAGTCGATAAAATTGTAAGTGAAACCATCGACCAAGATATGCGCCTCATTAGTGGTATTCCGCCTTGGGTACAAATGTATTACGAGTTATTACTTGAACGTTCTGGCAAAAAAAACATTAAGGAACTCTTCCCAAATTTTAATGTCTTTGTATACGGCGGCGTAAATTATGAACCTTACCGCTCTAAACTAGAAGAACTCGTCGGCGAACGAATTGACAGCGTAGAAACTTATCCTGCATCAGAAGGCTTCATTGCATTCCAAGATCGACAAGATGAAAAAGGCCTTTTACTGAATGCTTACTCCGGTATCTTTTTTGAATTTATTCCTACAGAAGAAATTTTTAATGAGAACCCAACACGTTTGCACTTAAGAGATATTGAACTAGGTGTCAATTATGCCATCATCATCAATAGCAATGCAGGTATGTGGGGTTATAATATTGGCGATACCGTTCAGTTTGTTTCTAAAGATCCTTACCGCCTGATCGTTACTGGTCGGATAAAGCATTTTATTTCTGCCTTCGGCGAACACGTCATTGGTAAAGAAGTAGAAGAAGCATTGCTTTCTGTTGCAAAAGAAGATAAAATCAAAATTGTAGAATTTACAGTTGCTCCGCAAATCCATCCTCAAGACGGACAACTCCCCTACCATGAATGGTTTATTGAGTTTGATAATTTGCCTGACAATTTAGAGGCCTTCGCCAAAAAGGTGGATAAAAAAATGGAACAACAAAATATTTATTATGCCGATCTTATTGTTGGTAAGATATTGCAGCCACTAAAAATCACGCCACTACAACGAGATGCCTTTCGTGCCTATATGAAAACACAAGGAAAACTCGGTGGACAAAACAAAGTACCACGTCTAGCTAATGATCGAAAAATTGCCGCTCAATTGGAAGCATTTAAAATGTTCAACTAGGATAAAATTTAAACCAAGTTCTAATTAAAAACTAAACCTTGGAAAACAAACATATACTTTTAAAAGACAATAGAAAATTAGGTTATTCAGAATACGGCACTAAAAATGGATATCCGATTATTTATTGTCATGGTTCTCAAAGCTCACGCTTGGAGATGCATTATGATTTATCATTTGCCATTAACAATGATCTACGAATTATTTCGATAGATAGACCTGGGCATGGAGTTTCTGATTTCAATTCAAATGGAACGGTACTAAGTTTCGCCAATGATGTTAAAGCATTAACAGAGCATCTAGGTATAAAGAAATTTTCTGTTTTAGGGATGTCTGCTGGTGCTCCTTTTGCAATGGGCATAAGCTACGTTCTTAGTGATGCTGTAAAAAAATTGGGCTTAGTCAGTGGTTTTGCACCATACAATGATGAAAGCAAAAAGGTATTAAGCAAAGAAATAAACTTTATGTTAAAACAAATACCAGTAGCATAGTATTGACTTGGTCAATCTGAACAACCTCATAAGTTCACTCAAATGTATCCCTATGAGTATCTCTGATGTTTTTTTTTGGCAAAAAGTAAACTTCAACACATGAAAATGAATACAAACTTGGTATCCGTTGATTGGTTAAACGAATATCTAAATAATGAACATTTAATTGTGCTAGATGCAAGTCCAACAGCCAACGCAGCTGGTTTAGAAGCATCAACTGCTAGCAGAATGATCCCAACAGCTAGACCTTTCAATATAAAAGGTACTTTCTCGGATCAAGAAAGTTCTTTTCCAAATACCATCCCGTCCGAAAAACAATTTGAAAATGAATGTAGAAAATTAGGTATAAATAATTCTTCAACAATAGTGGTGTATGATAACTTAGGCATTTACACAAGTCCACGAGTTTGGTGGATGTTCAACATTATGGGGCATCAAAATATTTCTGTTTTAAACGGAGGGCTACCCGAGTGGATAAGTCGAAAATATAAAACCATCAATAAAAAAGACCAAAAAGAAATTTACGCTTCAGGAAATTTTTCAGCACGTTTTCAACACGATTTTGTAAAAACGTACCAAGACATTCTTAAAAATATAGATACGAACTCTTTCCTTTT
Organism: Saprospiraceae bacterium; assembly: GCA_020630735.1. Taxonomy (GTDB): domain Bacteria; phylum Bacteroidota; class Bacteroidia; order Chitinophagales; family Saprospiraceae; genus JAHDIP01. The sequence goes on from JAHDIP010000062.1 coordinate 20,820, forward strand.
AGTTGATGCTCGGTCCAAGGGACGATTCAACGGTACGGCAAAAGAGCCCAGACAATATCTTAAAAGCGGTCATATTCCAAATTCGATTAATATCCCCTTTCAAGAAGTACTTGAAGATGGAAAGTTCAAAACTGTTGAACAAATTAAAAAAGTCTTTGATACGAGCTGCAATACTTCACAAGATTTGGTTTTTAGTTGTGGTTCAGGTATTACCGCTTGTATAATAATGTTAGCTTACGAATTAGCTTTCAAAGAAAATAGATACCTATTCGATGGCTCTTGGACAGAATGGGCTGAACGACAAAATTTAAAGATTAGTTAATTGTGCCTATCATAATTTGTCTGCAAATTGACTTTTTTGTCTTTACATATTAAATTAAATAACAATCCCATTATCAAAGAAATCTGTTCAACGTAAATTCTTTCTAAATTTGTGCTTTTTTTTATTCAATTTTGATGAAAAAAAGGCGAAATAACTTTCAATGAAGTAATTATTTAAGTATTTTTGTAGGCGGAAGTATAGATCTTTAGACCCCTTCTAATTTATACTTTCTAGCTCCATCCATATACACCAATTAGGCTATTCCAATACATTTTCCCAAAAGCCATATTAGTTATCCAAATACTACCCCAGATAGTGTTAAAAAAAATCTGTTTAAAACAAAACAACTATGAATAAGCAATACATTTTCGCTTCTTTCAACTATTCTTTTAGTGCTTTTTTTCTTAGCCTATTATTCTTACTTCCTATATATGGTACTGCCCAAAGTGGAATGGTCGCCGATGATCCACTAGCGAACTATGATGTAGGGGAAAATATGAATTTTGTGGTATCTGGTGCTTTCTCAGCCGTTTCTTACGAAATAAGGTATGATGACAAAACGCCTGTAATTGCTAGTGGCACAGCGCAACCTGGTCCTGGCGGAGTCGTAAATATCCCTTTTACCTTAAATGAACCTGGGGCAGTTATCTGTACTGTAAATGGTTTTCTTAAGGCTGCAGCTACTTTTGGTGCTTTCGATATTCAACCATTAGAATCAGAACCTGGCGATTTTGACCAGTTTTGGAATAATGCAAAAAATGAATTAGCATCCGTTCCTATTAATCCTCAGCTATCATTTTATAGCAATGATGCTTACTCAACTACCTATCGAGTTAATTTAGCTACAGTAAATAATCGTAGAGTATATGGATATATCAGCATTCCTAATGGATCTGGTCCTTTCCCTGCAATTTTAAGTTTACCTTCTTTTGGAAACTTACCAAACTTAGTAGCACCTGATCCGACTATTGCTAGTCAGGGTGGAGCGATACATATGTTTATCAGCATACATAATGCTCCTCCAGATCAAACAGACCCTAATGGTTATCAACCAGACGATACGAATAGCCCTAATACTATGTATCATAAATTAGCCGTACAAGCTTCTTTACGTGCTGTTGATTATATTAGTAGTCGAAATGACTTCAATGGAAATCTTGCTGTTACAGGTGTAAGTCAAGGTGGTGGTTTGGCAATTATGACTGCTGGACTAGATAGTCGTGTAAAATTATTAGCTTATGCTATTCCATCTCACTGTCAGCATACTGGTTTTGTAAATAATAAGGCTAGTGGATTCCCTTTTTATGCCTTTACAGCAAGTAACCAAGGTACTCAGTTTACAGCTACAGCTTCCTCAAAGTATTTTGATGCTGTTTATTTTGCTAGAAGAGTAAATGTCCCCACTTTAGGGTTTACTTCTTATTTAGATGAGACTTCACCCAATTCGACGATACTACCTGCTTTTAATCAACTAAAATCGGGTCCCAATATATTGATGCATGCTAGAGATCTTGGTCATTCGCCTTCGCCTTCTCAATATTGGAATGGTCGTTTGAGTTTCTTCCGTCAATATTTCCCTGCGATGACTAATCCACCACAGCCATTTGTATCCACATCTACTAGCTACTTTGTGAGTGCAGGTAATAATACTAGTACTTCTTCTGGTACAGCTTCTTTATCTGGATCGGCAGGTTTCAATGGAGCAGAAAATTTTTCTTATGCTATAAAATGGTCTAAAGTTTCTGGTCCAGGCACTGTTAGTTTTTCTTCTTCGACGAATAGAAATACAAATGCAACTTTTAGTTCAGCAGGAACCTATGTTCTTCGTTTTATGGCTACCGATGCATTTCAAATTAATAATAATGATACTCGTTATTATACACTTCATGATTTTGTTACCGTAACTGTAACTGGAAATGGTGGAGGTGGTGGAGATACAACCCCACCACAAGTAACGCTTAGTGCGGATGGAAGTACTACTGGTCCTTATACAGTTAGTGTTTGGGTCAATGAATCTGTTACTGGCTTATCTGCCTCTGACTTTAATATCTCCAATGGTTCGATAAGTAATTTCTCTGGAAGTAATCAAAATTATACATTTACTGTAACGCCTATTAGTCAAGGTAATGTAAGTGTATCGCTTCCTGCTAATAGTGCTAACGATGCTGCGGGTAATGGTAATACTACTTCGAATACAGTAACTACTTACTATACTCCTGGTAATACAGACAACACTGCACCACAAGTAACGCTTAGTGCGGATGGAAGTACTACTGGTCCTTATACAGTTAGTGTTTGGGTCAATGAATCTGTTACTGGCTTATCTGCCTCTGACTTTAATATCTCCAATGGTTCGATAAGTAATTTCTCTGGAAGTAATCAAAATTATACATTTACTGTAACGCCTATTAGTCAAGGTAATGTAAGTGTATCGCTTCCTGCTAATAGTGCTAACGATGCTGCGGGTAATGGTAATACTACTTCGAATACAGTAACTACTTACTATACTCCTGGTAATACAGACAACACTGCACCACAAGTAACGCTTAGTGCGGATGGAAGTACTACTGGTCCTTATACAGTTAGTGTTTGGGTCAATGAATCTGTTACTGGCTTATCTGCCTCTGACTTTAATATCTCCAATGGTTCGATAAGTAATTTCTCTGGAAGTAATCAAAATTATACATTTACTGTAACGCCTATTAGTCAAGGTAATGTAAGTGTATCGCTTCCTGCTAATAGTGCTAACGATGCTGCGGGTAATGGTAATACTACTTCGAATACAGTAACTACTTACTATACTCCTGGTAATACAGACAACACTGCACCACAAGTAACGCTTAGTGCGGATGGAAGTACTACTGGTCCTTATACAGTTAGTGTTTGGGTCAATGAATCTGTTACTGGCTTATCTGCCTCTGACTTTAATATTACCAATGGTACGATAAGCAACTTCTCTGGTTTTAATCAAAATTATACATTCACTGTTACTCCTATTAATCAAGGAAATGTAAGTGTATCACTTCCTGCTAATAGCGCTAACGATGCTGCGGGTAACGGTAATGCGACTTCGAATACAGTCACTACTTATTACGATGCACCTGTGGTTGATCCTAGTGCTCCCCAAATTTACTTAAACGCACCTAGTGAAACTCAAGGTTCTTATACTGTAAGTATATGGGCAAATGAAGCAGTTAGCGGTTTAAGTATAAATGACTTTTCAATCTCAAATGGAACGGCTAGTAATTTTTATTCTAGTAGTAGTCAAAATTATACCATATTAGTAACACCATCAAACTCTGGAAATGTAAGTGTGTCGCTTCCTGCTAATAGTGCTAACGATGCTGCTGGTAATGGTAACGTTGCTTCTAATACAGTAACCACTTCTTATAATGCTCCAAATACAGATACTACTCGACCGAGTGTTACTTTAAGCTCGGCAAGTACAGTAAGCGGAACTTTCTCTGTTAATGTTTCCTTTAGTGAACCTGTTAGTGGATTAAGTATCGTTGACTTTGATATTAATAATGGTACAGCAACTAGCTTAACTGGAAGCGGTCAAAACTATACGTTGACTATTAATCCTGGCTCTACAGGTAATATTTTCATTAATTTACCTGCTTATAAAGCATTTGATAGTTCCAATAATGGCAATTTTGAATCGAATACAATTACCGTTGTGTTTGAAAGTAACACTGGCGGTGGCGGTGGTGGAGGAAGTGGAGTCGATCTAGAAATGAGCGTATCAGTTGATAATCCTCAACCTGCAATATATACTTCTCCTACTTTTACAATTACTGTTTCGAATACAGGTAATACAACAGCAAACAATGTTCAAGTCAAACTAGCTTACAATGATTCTGTACTTCCTTATACTAGTCATACTATATCAAAAGGTTCTTTTGACTTATTCCTAAAAACTTGGAATGTTGGTAGTATTGGCGCAGGTCAAGATGCAACATTAAGTCTTACCTTATTTACACTAACATCAGGCACTTCAGAAACAATGTTTGCTCAGGTTACCTCAGCATCTCCTTCAGATACTGATTCAACTCCAAACAATAATGTTGGCACCACTCCTAATGAAGATGATGAAGCTGCTGTTACCTTATTTGGTGACAACTCTGGTGGAGGCGGTGGAAATGGTGGTGGAGATCCAGACCCAGACCCAGACCCAGATACACCTGACGGCTATTGTAATTCTTTTGGAGAAATTACTACTACTGAATGGATAGAAAGAGTAGGATTGCAAGAAATTGATAATACATCTGGACAAGAAGGATATGCAGACTTTACATACCTAACCGCTAATCTTGCAAAAGGAAATACCTATCCACTTACCTTAGTTGGTCGAACATCTGTACAACCAAATAGAGAGTACTGGCGTATATGGATTGACCTTAATAGAGATGGAGTATTTGATCCTGATACTGAAATAGTGCACTCTGGTAGAGGCTCTAATACCATTTATGCTGCCATACAAATACCGCTTAATGCTGCTACAGGTCTAACAAGAATGCGTGTAAGTATGAAACGAAATGGCTACCCTACTCCTTGTTCTCAATTCACTTATGGAGAAGTAGAAGATTATACTGTCAATCTTCAAAGCAGTTCTTCAACTTTTGCCAGTTCTGATACAGAAATATTAAGTTTTGAAGCAGTTCAAAAAACTCGTTCAGTAGATTTACAATGGGCTACCAATACAGAATTCAAGAATAGCCACTTTGTCATTGAACGTTCTACTGATTCTTATGTGTTTGAGGCGATTAAAGAAATCTCTAGTCGAGATGACAACTCAAGTTCTGTATATTATGAAGATACAGATGAAACACCCCTACAAGGTGTTAGTTTTTATCGATTAAAGCAGGTCTTTTTGGATGGTTCTTATATCTATTCTCCTATGAGAAAGATTATTTTTGATATTGATATTAATGAAATAGTGTTATTCCCGAACCCAACTAATAACAATATCTACATATCTATGAAAGAATTTGCAGGTAAAAGTGCAACAGTTAAGATACTAGATAAGCTTGGTAGAATAGTTTTAACTTCAAGTATAACAGAATTACCAAATTATCCTATCCAATTAGAGTTATTCCAACTCCAAAGTGGTGTTTATTATGTAGAATTATTAATTGAAGGTAATACACCTATCACCAAACAAATTGTAGTTCATAAACTTTAATACCTTAAAAAATATTAAAAAATGCTTGCTGCTAGAGATAAAGTCTCTTACAGCAAGCATTTTTTTTAATAACTTCTTGATATAAAGACACTACAATGCTAGATGTAGTATTTTTGTAGTGTCTCACTTCGCTAGAATATTGTAGTATAAAGTTAAGTTTGCATCTCTAAATCTTCATATTTACTATTCCCATAATCGAGTATTTATATTGCGATATAAATATACCATTGCTATTATAAAAATAGAGAAAATTTCACTTTTCAACTCTAGTATGCCTCAAACAACAACTTTTAAGAAAATACTTGGTTTCTGCTTTTGGATACTATGTATAACTACATGCTTTTCTCAAAATGGAGAAAATGATAGTACTTCTATGCTCGACCTTAAATATAAAGAGGATGATTTGAGCAGACTGGAATTTTTATTGGAAGTTGCTAAAAAAAATTTTTATTCCAATCCTAATAAGACAGAACAATACGCTAAAGAAGCCTTACTTATTGCTAAAAAACATGGAAATGGACTAGCCGAAGGCGATGCCTATAACATATTAGCACAAATAAATTCACTACAAGGTAAATTAAATCTTGCATTAGAAAATCAATTAAAAGCACGTGATAAGTATATTGCTTTAAAAAATGAACAAAACATCACTAAATCTACTATAAATATTGGCCTGATATATCATAGTCAAAATAATTGTCAAAGAGCCTTAGAATACTTGAAAGAGGCTACCAAGCTAAATAGTAAGCTTGGTAATAAAGAAATTGACATCAGCATTAATATTAATACAGGGAACATTTATGCATCTCAAAAGAAATTCAACAAAGCCTTATTCTATTTCAATAAGGCAGAACAACTAACGATACAGCTCAACGATGACTTTTTACTTTCTATTATTTTGGTAAACTTAGGAGAGATTTATTCAAACCTTAAATACTATAACTTATCTATTCAATATATTAATCATGCTTTAGACATTAGTACAACTTTAGATGACAAAGAAGGATTGGCAATTGGATATCTTTTCAAAGCAGAAGTAGAGCTTAAAAAGAATCAATTAGAAGAAAGTAATGCGTCTTTGAATCGTAGCATTAAAAATGCCGAAGAAATAGAAAATGTGGAAACTCTTGCCCAGGCATATTTATTACGATCTACTCTTGACTCTATAAATGGGCATTATAAGAAATCCTTAATGCACTTTAAAAAACATAAAGACTTAGAAAATGTATTGGATAAACAAAAAATTGAACTTACTCTTGACAGCATAATCTATAACAATAGATTGGTGAAAAAAGATATTGAGTTGAAGCAACAAAACATAAAATTCCAATTTCTTGGTTTTAGTGTCATTACCTTATGCCTTTTAGTTTCCTTTTTTATCTTTCATTACACCAAAACAAAGAAAAACAATACCGCCCTTTCAACCTTAAATAAAGACATCAAAAAACAAAACGAGACAATAAAGGAACAGTCTAATCAACTGAGACTTATAGCCAATAATGTCCCTGCTGGTATTGCTTATATAGACAAAAACTCAAAACTTCTCTTTATAAACTCTACAGCTAGAGACTGGATTAATAAACCACAAAATATTGACGCTTCTAATATCGATATCACAGGTTATTTTAATGATCAAAATATTTGTGAACGAGTTTTAAGTGGAGAAACGGTCACAGTAGAAGATCAAACGATCTTTAACGATAAAACGCTTTTTGTTCAGATTACATGTGTTCCTGATTTTGATGATACTAATATCGCCAAAGGATTTATTTTATTAATTAAAGATATTTCTTCCATCAAAGAAGCTGAAAATGCCAAACTTACTGCTAAAAATATCGAAAAACAAAAGCTACGTTCCGAACTAGATTATCGGAATAGAGAATTATTTGTTAGAACAATGCTCATTTCTGAAAAAAATAATGTCCTTGACAAAATCAAAGCAGATCTAGATAAATTATTGGATTTAGTAGAACCTAAAAATGTAAAAAAAATAAAACAGATCATTCATATGATCAACAACAGTATCAATCAAAAAGATCATTGGCATGTATTCAAGTTATCTTTTGAACGTATTCACCCTTTATTTTTTGAAAATCTACAGCTATTATGTTCCGATCTTTCTCAAAACGAACTTAAACACTGTGCCTATATCAAAATGAGCCTTACGAATAAAGAAGTAGCAAAGATGTTACATATTGAGCCAAGAAGTGTCGAAATGGCACGCTATAGGATTAAGAAAAAACTTAATTTAGACAAAAAAGATAGCCTACAAGAATATATCAATTCTATTGAAACATAGTAATCTTTAAATTAAGATTTTACCTCTATCTATACTTCTTTTATATCTCTACTGGTATTTGGTTATCAAATCATCATCAGTTGCTACCGTTTGATTTTCAGTAGTTTTAAACATTTGGCTATCCGAAAACCTTTTCAGTTTCAGTATAAGCTCTATAAAATCATCTCTTTTACTTACCATCCTCTCACAACTAAAAAATTCTTTAAGATCAATAAAAAATAAAAAATTCTTTTCCTTTTTGAACGTTTTAGAATAATT
>JAHDIP010000359.1 GCA_020630735.1 Saprospiraceae bacterium
AACAGACTCTTTAAACTGATCAGGGTACAATTCTTTTAAGAATAACTTTACCTGTCTGTAATCTTCGTTTAAAAATTCTTCACACCTCGCTAAGGTTTCGGGAGGAATTGAATCTTTCGTAATTTTTTTAGAGTCCTTCAGCCACTTATCAGAAGTGTTCAATTTCTTATAAGAAATTCTCACATTTTCATCAAGCTGTAAAAATTGAAAAATATTTTTCATGAACTTTTCAGGATCTGATTTTAAGAACTCAAAATCTTGAACAAGAACTTGTCGCTTTCCAAAATTATGAATATACATTTTGATGGAGTTCAAATATTTACTCATTCTTAAGTAAGGTCTTCTTTTGTATGTTTTTTGAGACTCATGGCTCAATTCATCTTCTACACATTGAGTAAATGTTCTGTTTTCTAGTCCTGCACCATGATACATATTGTAGGCAGAAATAGAACGATCAACTGGTTCTCTTAAGCAAGCGATAATTTTCATATTGGGTTTAAACGCTTTTATTTTAGAGATCGCTCGATAAGGGCTAGCCAAATAAGCAGTAGACGCTTCGCCTCTTGCTTTATACTTAGCACCACCAATAAACATTTTTTGATAATTGTCGATATCAGAAACAAATACAGGATCACCCAATTTTCCTGAAGGATTGGACTTTAACTTTGCTCGATCAGGAGCAGTAAAAAACATTGGCTCCTTTATCTTAGAAACCATAATATCTGGATGTTGACTACAATAGTTATGAATAGAAGTGGTACCACCTTTATTGGCTCCTATAATCAAAAAATTCGGAAAGCGATTATAGTTAATCGTTGATCTTAAAATTTGATAGTTGTCCATGGGTTGTTAAGTATTTTTTATTTTTGTCTTTGCTTTATTATGTTTTCTAAATTTTCTTCGATGATAGTATAAACGTTAAGAAATGCATCATTAAATTTTTCATTGATCACAAAATCTGAACTAATGTACTTTTGTTTAGTTGCTCCTGTATTCATAAATAATTTCCCCGCTGCTGCTGCATTTAAAATATTACTTCTATAATTATGCTGTACATGTTCATAAAGTTTTCTGAATATAAAACTTTGGTCGTCCAAGATTTCAGAAATCTTATATTCTTTCATCATCTCAAGAAGATCATCAATATTAAGTATTCCCTTTTCTAAAAGGGATAATAAATAATATCTAGCATGTAAACTTTTTACTGAAGTTTTAGTATATAGTTTTAGATTTAATAATCTAATTATTTCTATCAGTTCGGGAGTTAGTGATACATTTACTTTTTTATTTTCGATAGACAAGTCTAAATCTTGACCAATAAATTGGTTCGAAAAGTATGTAGCAATATCAATGTTTTGATCAATCAAATTATCGTAGGCGACAATCTTTAGGCTTTCTTTGCCAAAAACAGAAGCAATACGATCAAGTCTTAAATTGTAATTTAACAGATTACTATTAAATGGAAAAGCTACATTCTCTAGCAAGAAAGAAGGCAAGGTTTGAAATGAACCATGCTTTATATGTTCTTGCCATTGAGAAGGAAGTATTTTGGGCAGGCGCCTGATAAAAAAGACGACTTGCAGTTCTACATCTTCTCCAAGTATATTTTTTAAGGTTAAAAATTGATTTTTATTGAAATCTTCAAAATTTTCTGAAGAGATAATAATGGTGTTATATTTTTCTTTAAGCTCTTCAAAAACTTTAGTAAGATTTTCGGTTTCGTTTCTTCTTATTTTAAAAACTAGTTCGTGGTGCCCCCAAAGATTGCCTAACCATCTTTTGGGATATAAAATTCCTTTCTCTGCTAGTTTTTTGTGGTTATTATCAAAAACCTTTTGGATGTAAGTTGTTCCCGTTTTGTGTGCTCCAACATGGAGAATAATTTTTGTCATGTTTGTTTGGTTTCGTCGTCAGAAATGCATCTTCAGATAAAAAGGGTAATACTTAAATTGTACTAAGATAAAGACTTTTCTTAACATTTCTTAACTATAAGAAACTTTATACTTATCACATAGTAAGAGTCGAATAATAACGTCCATATTTTGCCTATGATTCTATATTCCTATTCTTCCCCAAAAGTCTTGAAAACCATCAGGTTTTCTACGTCTTTTGAATCGTCTAAGAACATAAGCTCCATTTCAAAATGACAGAACTTATTCTTCGGTCTTTACTAACCAAACTAACATTAAGTAGGTCGGACAATACATTTAAATGACAAATTTTCACATTCACGAGACTTTTCTCCGAAAGTTTTTAATTGATAAAAACAAGGATCACTTTTTCACGAGTACATTATCTTTTCTAGGCATTATTGCACCTAACTTAAACTTATTGTGCAAAGCTAATAGACCTATTATTCGTTCAATGGCATGCGCTATTGTACCATCTAATTGAGCATTTTCTTCTTCAAATGCTTCTTGATGCATTGCTATTGAAAATAACCCATCCAATGCTTTCGGCTTAAACCAAAACATACTCCCTCCTACAAAATGAGGTTTCTTCAAATCAACATTTTCGGCTATTGGTGCCCTTCCTTTGATTGACTTAATTTCTAAGTTTTTATCCAGAGGTTTTATCAAATGATTTATTTTCAAAAAGCTACCAAGTCTATACATATTTTGCATATTGTCCTTAATATACCATCCTTTGAACGGTAGCCACGATTTTTGTGGAGCTAAAACGCCCATATCTTCATTTTCTCTAAACTGCTTAATGATGGAATTAACATTGCTAGTCGAACCTAATAAATTGTCAAGCAAATATTTTCTCCAATCTTGTCCATCTTCGATATAAGTAGATTTTTTGCTATGAATTTTCAAAATCAATTCATAATTAAGCGGAGAGATCTTATTCATGACTTCCATAAACGGCCCCATATCTCTACCTCGATTAGGTCCTACAAAAATAGAAGCTCCTGGATAGCGTTTGAGAATAGTCTCTTTAAACTCTTCGTTTTCGGTGGTAAGACTAACATACAAATCAAAACTTTCATTGATATTCGAAAGTTGCTCAGCAAATTCTTCGAATAAATCAGTATAATAGAGATGTAAAATGACGGCTATATTAGCCTTCTTCACAAAATGATTAGGCGGAAAAAGTTCTTTATTTCGTTGCGTAGGAGAAAACTCAGAAAGCACCTCAGATATCACTTGCAAATTGGCATAGCCATAATGTCTATCGGGCTCTAGGTATGTACCTTCTGCCCATTCATTCCAAGCATTGATAAATACGAGTTGTTCGCTCTTTTTATTTTTACTTGCCGACCGACAAGCATTTCTAAACCAATTTCTAAAATAATCAGGATCAGCATACATGAAAGTATGACCTGCACCTTTTTTTCTAGCCTCATTATCCCAAGAAGGCATGACGCATCTAAACCAAGGCTTATCAATTTCAGGTTCTCTAAATGATGCTCGACTAATCGTTCTATAGTCATAAAGTCTTCCTGCAAATTGTGGATCATAAAGAGGAATATTGTTTTCGTTTTCCTTCTCTATTCGGTGTGTTATATCCAATTCTTCAAACTCTACAGCAGGATATCTTTGCCAAAGTTGGTGAGGTGGAAACTCAACAGAACCATCGAACCCCATTTTTTTAGGGTTAATGTATTCAAACGATCCACAAGCTAAAAGGTAAGGTGGTTTTTCGCCACTTTCGATGGCTAACTTTCTCCAAAGTGCTGTCCAGTCTTTAATATTTGGAATATGCTGAGGTCGATATACCAGAAGTAAGGGTCTTCCGTCTATACGGATGTATCGTTTATCATCAAATAAGGTAGATACTTCCTTGTAAAAGGCGATGGCATCTTCAGTGGTATACTTTTGAGCAAGTAACACATCATCCTCTGCACCATCCCATCTTCGTGTCCAGTTTTCGTTTGCCCAATTTACACAGAAATTAAGATCTAATTCTTTACGTTCAAAAAACTGATTGATTGGCTTCTCCAATACACGACGACCAGAAAACCAGTAATAATGAAAACAAAAACCATGTATACCATATTGCTTGGCAAGATCTACCTGCTTTGGCATTACACTTCGGTCTTCTAAATTATAAAATCCAAATTCTCCTGGAAGTCTAGGCTGGTAATGACCTTCAAAACGAGGAACACCTTGTGTTACATTTGTCCATTCTGTAAAACCTTTCCCCCACCATTCATCATTTTCAGGAATGGTATGAAACTGAGGTAAATAAAAAGCAATTGTTTTGAGTATATCTTTGGAACTATCGTAATTGAAAGTATTACGTTTGCAGTAAAAGTCTTTACTCTTATTAAAGTTATTTTTGAGTACTTTTATTGGAGGTCCCTTTCTTTCGTAAACCTTCTCTCCTCCATCTATCTGTGTCGGTTTTTTAATCTTCACCTTCTTAGACTGTACTTCTCCTGTATTAGAAATAAACTTGAATTCTAATTCATTAAAAGATACATGGTAATCGTGGTGAAAAATAAACCCTGTATTATTATTATCTGTTGAAAATTTTTGAGAGACATCGGTACGTTCTTCTCCGTATGAAGACAATCCCAACAATTTTCCATTCTGCCAAACTTCAATCTTTTTTATCCCACTATTGGCTAAAGCCCAACCGTTCGCTACTACAGACTTTCCATCATATTGCACACACTCGTCTATTTGTATTCCAACAAAATCTTCGGAGTTGAGTGGAGGATTATCTAATAATCGATTAAAGTTCTTTAAGATTACATGTGGTGGTTCTTTCGAAACAGCTTTCATCAAAACCTTTAGCTTTTCTAAAGAGATAGATGAGAAAAAAGCAGCGGGTCTTTTTATACTAATTAGTATTAATTGCCATAAAGTTTTCATGTAAATAGGATTCTTTTGT
>JAHDIP010000063.1:0-15985 GCA_020630735.1 Saprospiraceae bacterium
AAAAAAGCATCGTGCGATTGCACGATGCTTTTTTATTTATATCTAAAATCTTATCCTAGTAAGCTTGCTTAATATCAAACTCGTAGTAATCGAAATTATCAGCAGACGTCTCAACTAAGTTTCTTACCACAAAAATGTAATAAGTAGTTCCTACTTTTGCCGTAAACGTATCACCAATGTTTACTGTTCCACTTTGGAATAACTCTTGACCAGAGTCATATGCAGCAATCATTGCTTCTTTAGAAGAAACGTTATCATAACTAAATAACTCAGGCTGAGTCGTATCAATAGAACGTAAGCTTGCTCCGTTAGAAGGCTCTATTGTTCTGAACCAGTTATCATTATTATCAAGACCTGAGTCAATAATATCAGCAGTTGCATCGAAAGCAGATACATTTGAACCTGTATCTAAATCAAGACCACCAAAGTTTTGACCATCTGCATTATAAACAAGACGTCCAGTATACTCATTGTCAAAAGGAGTAGCAATAGTACCTAAGGTTACAACGATATCAAGATCAGCAGTTTCAAGTGCTTCATCTTCTACTCTTACTGTAAATGTTTTTGTAACACCTGCTTCAGCATGCGAACGAATCCAAATTGATTTAGCAAAACCTGCTTGATCATCAACAGGAAGTGTAAATGGATTAGCATCAAATGCATTAGCAATTTCTACTGCGCCATAACGAAGACGAGTAAGATCAGAGATTACAACACCATCTTCATAAACCGTAAGGGTACTTAAAGCAGCAGAACCTGTAGTAGCATTAAGTGCTACCTCAAATAAACTTTCAGAGCCTAACTGTAAAGAACTAGAACCTGTTGCTAATTCTAATGTAAGAGGACCAGAAGAAATTGTTACGTCGATTGTACTAGCATCTTTATTACCATCTGCATCAGCCACTTCAAATTCGTAAGTTGCAGTACCTGTGGTGTGAGGTGTAATACTAATATCGTATGTAAAACCATTTACATCTTCTCCAAGAATTAACTTAGGATTTGCACCTGCATCTGCACCATCAATTGTTATTCTTGATAAATCTACTTCAAAACCATCTTCATAGATAGTAAGGGTATTTAATAAACTTGTACCTGTAGAGGCTGTAAGTCTTACATTTATAACATCACCTGCATCAATCGTTGCATCTGTAGAAAGAAATCCAGCTTCATCTTCTAAAAATGTAGAAGGGCCTTGTGTTGGGTCAGTAGTTGTATCATCTGTACCACAAGAAGAGGCAAAAGAAATAACAGCTAAGGCTAAAAATAATTTAGAAAACAATGATAAATACTTCATTTTATAGTTTTTTTTGTAAAAATAATTTAAAGTGAACTTTGAATGGATAGAAGTTGTATACAGCTTCATCCATTCTCTAACGAAAAAGAAATCAAATACGCTGACTTCATATCTAGAAATTTTGCGCAAAGATATAACTTTTTCTTAATACATTATATATACATATTAATAACGCTTATCATTTCCAAAAAGCGTGCCTAGGCCTGGTTAATGGTTTGTTAAAAAAGTTTAAAAGAAGGTTTCTGCTTCATAGCAAACAGATTGAAGATGGGCTAAAAAACAAAAATATTGCCCCATGGGGCAATATTTAGGTTAATAAAAAGTGTACGTGTATTAAGGGATAATACGCTATCGTTTAGTTATTTTTATCAAATCGTTAGATACATTATGTATCACTTTAATCGTACATATGTGATATGGGGAAAACAATATGTGGATTTAAAACTAGGGAGAATTTTGTGTCATTATTTATGGTATCAATTTACATTAATGATAAAGGCAAAAAGGATACCATAACAGGATAAAATAATACGTGTTTGCTGAGAAATTCTGGATTAAAACCCAGAAATCGATTACATTATTATTAATCCCACTATTTCACGCAAAATTCCTGTTTTGTAAATAGTAAGTCCGTAATTATGCTATTTTTAAATGTCACAATTTTCAGGGGGAATATATTTAAATAAACACCATTTAAAGCTTAATTATCGCTTGGAAACTATCGTTTTAAAAGAGATATTGTTAGTTTTGATGATAAGTAAAAAGGAAAGAATATGGTAAACTGATCGAATGAGTATATACCTTAAATTTAGTGCATAATTTTTGTGCTAAAAAAATAAAAAAATTCGTTAGCGGCTGACAGGTGTAAGAGAGACTAGTAATTCACTTGTGTTAACAAATAATAAACTAGAAGTCTGCCAGCCGCCGACGAATAAAAACCCTTAGGCAACTAGCAAGGAATCTTTAAGACCAAATCCACCTAATATGGAAAAAGACTTAGTAAAGTGTTTTGAATAAATAGTGTAGATTTTTTTCATGGTTGTCGATTACCTTTATTTAATGTTAATAGCTTTATATTTTCTGTGTAAACAGTTGCCTATAAAGATGTTTTTTTATTAAAATTACTACAAATGTTATTCCCATAATGCCTGTTTTTACCCCACTTTACACATATTAAAACTCTTTAACATCAAACCAGACAAATGCAAAAAAACGTTAAGAACTTTATTTTACAACAAGCTAAAATTCAATATTTTACATAAGTGTTAAAAGGCTTAAATGTTTTCTGTTAAAAAGAATTAACGTTTTGATAAATCCCTTTTCACTACATTTACTGTGTACTTTTAGTGATTATTTTAAAAATTGACTCAATAGAGGTATCCCTATGCCAAAAAAATTTGAACGAAAGCCCAAAAAAAAGTTATCTGTAGATGATTATACGAAAGGTATACTTGAGGGAAATCGTATTATTTTGAGCCAAGCAATTACCTTAATAGAGAGTACAAAAACAGCTCACCAAGAAATTGCTCAACAAATCATTGAACAATGTTTGCCACATACTAACCAATCTATTCGAATAGGTATTACTGGAACACCAGGAGTTGGTAAAAGCACTTTTATAGAAGCCCTAGGAAATTACCTTACTGATCAAGAACGCAAACTAACCGTTTTAGCCATTGATCCTTCGAGTCAAGTGAGTAAAGGAAGTATACTCGGCGATAAAACTCGAATGACGAATTTGTCTACAAATAAAAACGCTTTTATTCGCCCTTCTCCTGCGGGGAATTCCTTGGGAGGTGTTGCTCGCAAAACTAGAGAGACCATTATTTTGTGTGAAGCAGCTGGTTATGATACCATTATTGTAGAAACTGTTGGAGTTGGTCAATCTGAAATTGCTGTACATTCTATGGTAGATTTCTTTCTTCTTTTACTTTTGCCTGGTGCAGGCGACGAATTACAAGGTATCAAACGAGGAATTGTGGAAATGGCGGATTTGATTGCTGTAAATAAAGCTGATGGCGACCGAATTACCTTAGCTAAACAAGCTAAACGTTCGTACAAAAATGCATTACACCTCTACCCTATCAAAGAAAGTAAGTGGACACCCAAAGTATTGACCTGCTCTGCTCTTGATAATATTGGGATAGGAAATATCTGGAAAACTATTGTTGAATACCAAACACATGCAAAAGAGAATGATTTCTTTGCATATAATCGGAAACGTCAAGCTCACTATTGGCTACATGAAAGTATACAAGCGCAACTAAAACAGCGTTTTTATAATGATGAAACAATAAAAAATACACTTACGAGTATCGAAAAATCAGTAAATGACAACCGTATTTCTCCCTTTAAAGCAGCCCAAGACCTCATAAATAGCTTCCTAAAGCGTTAACCTTTCTTTATTTTGAATATAAAATTTCAAGATAAAACCGTAACTTCGTAGACCATTAAACAAATAATACTATTTTGGATACAGAGTGCTACATGAGGCCCTCATCTCAAAAACCAGCCAAACTAATGAAGCGT
Source organism: Saprospiraceae bacterium (assembly GCA_020630735.1). Classification (GTDB taxonomy): domain Bacteria; phylum Bacteroidota; class Bacteroidia; order Chitinophagales; family Saprospiraceae; genus JAHDIP01. Next base: position 3,824 of record JAHDIP010000063.1, read on the forward strand.
ACAGTAACGCTAATACTACTTCTATCTCCATTTTTTTTATTGGCGCAGTCTAATAAACATACTAAGCTACAGGTCTTAGTAGATAAACACCAATACAACAAAGCTTGCCAAAAAGCCGATAAATGGCTCAAAAAAGATATTAACAAAAAACATCTTTCGAAAGAACATATCGCAGGACTTTGGTACTATAAAGGAAAAGCATATAGCGCTTCTTACTTCCAAAAAGTAAATGAACTACGTTCAGACGATAATGATGCCTATGGAGATTTAAGCTATCTAATCGATGAAGCAATCAATTCCTTCCAAGCAACTCACGAATTAAGTAGAGATGTTTTTCAAGTAAAAGCATTCCAACAAATCAATGCGCTACATCAGTTCTTATCTATGGTAAGTAAGCGTTACTATAAGATAGAAAACTACGAACGTTATTATGTGAATGCCAAACGTGCTAGAATTTGTAATTTATATGTGCATGACCATTCTCCTTGGTACAAAGATCCTTATCCTATTGATACAAAGCTGATGTACTCTTTAGCTTATGCAGCCGAATTAACGAAACGAGATGAAGAAGCAATTACACTATATGAACAGCTACTAAATATGGGAGACGATCAACAAGACATTTATAAAAACACCTCTCACTTATACTTGTCTTTAGGAGATACTATAAAAGCTATTAATGTTTTAGATTATGGTACGTCATTATATCCTAACTCTAAAGAATTATTATACTACAAATTAGATTTACTGCTAAATGTGGGGATGTATGAAGAAGCATATCAAGAGGCTGAAAATGCGCATAACTTTTTTCCTTCCCTTAAAGCAGAGTTATACTTTATCCAAGGAAGCACCTACGATCGTGCCTTCTTAGCTTCTAATGAAGATTCCAAAACTGCCTTCTACTTCGAGCGTGCTACAAAAGCATACCGACAAGCTATTTCTCATTCGCCGAATACTTATACCTACTCTTATAATTTAGCCGCATTATACTACAATAAAGTACTCCTTTTATCGCCAACTATTGAAGATTCGTTTGAACGCCAAGAAGAATATATTAAAACGATAAAAGAAGCTAAACTAGCTCTCGAAAATGCTTACCAATTAGATAAAAAACAAGAAAGTATTATTAGTGCCCTCGAATTCATTTATGAACGAACGAATGAAGTGGATAAACTCGAATCGCTAAAAGTTAGCCGTGGCTAAATAATGAAATGTTCACCAAGCTTAATCCTTCTCTTTTTCTACCCAAAATACGGTATTTTTTTCTTCAAATAAACAACTATATTGTGTCCTGTTTTTGGGAATGACTTTTGTATAAACATATATAAATTCGTAGCCATTCGTTTTTCCAAATTATCTCTTGAATTATTTTAAATTACAACAAAATGCACAAGAAACATAATATCGTAATTGTTGGAGCTGGCGGCATTGGTCGTGCAGTTGGACTTATATTAGCAGAAAATAAAGATTTCGACACTCATGTATATATAGGTGATGCATATAAAAACACCGCTGATGATGCTGCACGATGGATTGAAGAAGGAGTTAACCAAACTGATATCGTTACGGCATTCGGTATGCCGATGGAAGGTACTAGCTCCGAAATGATCGAAATTTTCAAGACTTGTGAAGTCGTCTTAGATTGCCTTCCTGGTAGCCAAGCACCTCGTATAGCTCAACTGGCAAGAGACTACGATTTGCATTATGCCAACCTTACTGAATATGTGAAGGAAACCAATGATGTCATAGAAATTGCAAAAGGTGCTGATAAAGGTTTTGTTTTACAAACGGGACTTGCCCCAGGTTTTATCAATGTATTAGGTAACAAACTCTTCCAAGATTTTTGTAAAGATAATGGTGTTGATCATGTAGATAAACTGTCGATGAAAGTGGGTGCATTAACAAAGAATGCGGAAGCTCCTCATTTTTATGGTTTTACTTGGAGTCCAATCGGAGTAGCTACCGAATACCTTAAACCTTGTATTGCTGTCAGAAATGGCGATAAGGTAAATGTCCCTGCTCTAAGCGACCGCCAAACAATCATGATTGATGATGTAACCTATGAGGATAATTTAACTTCTGGCGGTGCAGCTGACTTACCCGATGCTTTAAAAGGAAAAGTAACAACACTTGATTACAAAACGCTTCGCTACCCTGGTCATTATGAGTGGGTAAAAAATGTTCTTTCTGTTATTCCTGACGGACAGGATAAAGTAGCTCGCTTACAAGAAATCATGCTAGAAAATATTCCTGCCGTTGAAGATGATGTGGTAATCGTTTATGCTTCTGTAAAAGGAAAAGATAAAAACGGTGTACTTCGTGCTGTCGAAAAATCATATCGTGTAGAACCAATGAAAGTGGGTACCAAAACGCTTCGTGCTATCCAATCTACTACGGCTGCTCCTCTTGCAGAATCGGCTCGTATGCTATTGACAGGAAAATGGTCAGGTGTTGTTTTCCAAAGTCAACTTGCTCCTGATGAGTTTATGAATGGTCCTTTTGTGTCTGCTGTTTATGGACACGGATAAACGCTGATTGAACACGGGTTAAACACGGAAATTGAACGGATTTACACGGATGCTCTTCTAACGTGGTTTCAATACCTTAGAAGAGCATCTGTGTAAATCCGTGTTCCAGTATCTGTGTAAATCCGCATAACAATCCGCCTAATCTGCGTTCCTCAGGCCTATCTTTTTTTCTGCAAAATCAAATGTCAATTGTCGAATCTCTGATAAATCTTTCATCCAAAGACTAGAAGATAAGCAGTGTGTTCCATTGGCAATAGCTATTATTTGTTTCTTTTCTCTTGGCGTTTTTATTTGTTCCATCACTTCTTTCATTCTAGGAATAGAAACCACTTTATCTCGCTCTTCTTCATTTTTGTAATAGTAAGCGATAAATGTTGGTTGATCAATATGTTCAAAGGTCTCGTCTGTCATAGTCGCATCAAGCATCGACTTCAAGGTGACAACGCCTTCTATTCGATATAGATTTGTCCAATACTTTTGAATTTCTTCTGTCGCTTCAAAACCTCGATAATCACTCCCCATCATCCAACGAGCAATTTGTAGTCCCCATGGTTTATTTAGCATAGAAGCACCAGCAGCAGCCATATCTATATTAGGCGAATAATTGATCAAACCGACAATATCATCATTGCCAGCAGCCAAATAAAACGACAAAGTACTACCTGTGGAGGTAGACATTAAAATCACTTTTTCACCAAGTAGTTTTCCGATAGCAATCGCTTCTTTTGCAGAATCAACAATCTCTTCTACTGTTGTCTCTTTGAACGATTCTTTGGTAGCAAAACCATGTCCTGCCAAACGAGCTAGGTACATATTGCAGCCATAGCGTTTTGCAAATTCTCGGTGGATCGGATCACCTTCCATTGGGCTTGCAGAAAATCCATGCAAGTAGACCAAACTGTATTCCGTCTTTTGCTTCAAGCTATCATTATACCAGACTACTTCTGCATCATTCTTAGGTTTCAAATCAACAATAGCTGCTTCTCTAGCTCTTATCGTTTCCTCCACATTCTCAAGCGTCATCGAAATAGTTGGGATGCTACGATCAATATTTGGTCGTTCTGGTTTGGGTCCTAAAAAATAAATGATGACCAAAAGAACAAGCAAGATTAAAAATCCAAGCAAAAATTTTCGCATATTATTATCTATTTTTCATTCAAAAAGGGTTTCCCTCTACTCGCAATTTCTATATTTGCACAAAATACAACATCTAAAATTCTACATGGCAGAAGCGAATATAAATTTCAAGCGATTTACTAAAAAAAATATTCTAATCATTGCGATCATTACGATCCTCTATTTCTCTTGGATATTCATGGCGGTTGGTTTTCGAACAGACCAAGTCGGATTAGTAAGTGTTTGTATTGCCGCATTTTATTTTAATGATACAAGTCGGAAATTATTATTTAGTTTTTTTCCACTCATCTTGTATTGGATATTATACGACTCTATGCGTGTTTATCCCAATTACTTATTCAATCCTGTTCATATCATTGAACCTTACGAAATAGAAAAAGCTTGGTTTGGTATTCAGACAGCAACAGGTGTACTTACACCTAATGAATATTGTGTACTAAACCAGCAAACCATTTTAGATATTTTATCGGGTTGTTTTTATGTGTGTTGGATTCCTGTACCGATGCTTTATGCCGTCTATTTATTTTTTACAGATCGGAAAACCTTAATTCATTTTTGTATCGTTTTTTTGGTTGCCAACATTATTGGCATAATCATTTACTACCTTTATCCTGCTGCACCTCCTTGGTATGTAGCGCAGTTTGGGTTTCAAGAACAATTTGATATTCCAGGTAATACCGCTGGACTCGCACGTTTTGATGAATATTTCAACATCAGTTTGTTTGCTGGTATTTATGAAAAAAATGCAAATGTCTTCGCTGCTATTCCGTCGATGCACTCTGCCTTTCCGATGATACTTTCTTACTTCGCAGTCAAGAAAAAATCCATTCCTTTTAGTATTGCCTTTATCACTTTAGCTATCGGTATTTGGTCGGCAGCAGTATACACAGAGCATCATTATATCATAGATGTCTTGGCAGGTATCACTTGTGCTTGTACGAGTATTGTCATCGTTAGTTGGTTTTATAAAAATGCAGTTTTGAGTAAATGGATACATGCATACGAACAGCTAATTGAGTAGTTTCGTTTTTATTCTGGATTTAGGCATCTAAAAGTCTTATCTTTGCGTTATACCTACTGGTATTCAGTTATTGGATCATCATCGGTTGCTACTATTTGATTTTTAGTAGCTTTAAACACTTGGCAACCCGAAAACCACTTTGGTTTCTTTATACAATAAAGATGTCTTTTCTAACTCTATCTAAATTTCAACATCCATGTATCGTATTTCTTCCTTTCTTCTTTTGTTAGCAGGTCTTTTTGTTTTTACATCTGCTAGTATTAATGAAGAAAAATCACCTATCGATTTACTATCTGCCACAGTAAGTGCTATCGACAATATTCAAACCGTCAAGTATAGCATGAAGAAAAAAGAACGTCAAGGCAAAACCTTAATTGATGGTGAGATCAAAGTAAAACAGGCCAACAATCCTTTTCGTATTTATTGCTACTTGATAAAACCAAACGAAGGAACAGAAGTATTGTACAAAGCACCTGATAAAAAAGCATTGATTCATATTGGGTTTTTCCCTTGGATAACAACGAGCTTAGATATTTTGGGTAATCGGATAATGGATGACAACCATCATCCTGTTCATCATTCTGGCTTCAATTACTTTGGAGGAATTATTGATCACCTGTTAAAAACACAAGGGGCTAGTAATCCTGATGCAATCGAATATAAAGGGACAGTCACTCATAATGGTCAATCTTGCCACCACATTGTTCTGGAAAGTGATGATTACGCAATCAAAGAAGTGACGATTACCAAAAAGGAACAAATGAGCAATTACGCTGACCGTACTTTTGTAAGCGGCTACAAACTAAAAGAACTAAACGATATTGATTTTGGGCAATACCTTGAAGTTGGACAAAAAATAAAAGTGCCTAACTATTATGCAAAATCAATGACGATTTATCTTTCTGAAAAAACAAACCTCCCTGTTATGATGGATATTTATGACGAAAAAGGGCAATTCGCAAAATACGATTTTCATAATGTACAGGTCAATATTCCAATGGGAGATAATGAGTTTGATAGAGATTATGAAGAGTATGGTTTTTAACGTCTTTTACTAAAAGACAAAGCCCGAATGTTCTACATGAGCATTCGGGCTTTGTTTATATATCCTTTTTGATTTACTGTACTATTCCTTTCACATCCTCATACATTAGGTCTACCCATAATTTATACATTTCGGCTGAAGGGTGTAGATTATCATCTGAAACTAAACTCGGATCACCTAAGCCCATTCTAGAAATCGGAGTGATATCAATATACAATACCTCATAGCTTTCAGTAATTGTTTTTTTGACAGCATTAAACTCGTCAATTTCGGCTGAAATAGTTTCAGGATCTCGCATTTGTCCAAATTGGGTATAGGCATAATCTGGAATTGAAAGTACGACCACTTTGTCTTTGTTTCCTCCTGCAAAATCGATAGACTGTAGAAGTAATTCTTCGAAGGCGACTTCATAACTATCCAAGGGTAAACCGACAAATTGATTATTGACACCAATCAATAAACTGACCAAATCAAAAGTATCTGTGATATTAGCTGTAGTAATTGCTTGTGACAATTTTGTAGTCGTCCAGCCCGTTTGAGCGATCACCTGTGGATCAGCCATTTCGATATTATCATCTCGCAATCGCTTAACCAATTGTTCTGGAAATTTATCATCCGCAAAATTAGCTTCTCCGATGGTATACGAATCGCCTAGGGCTAGGTATTTTTTACCATCTGTAATTGTTTCTTCTTCTTCCACTACTTGTGGAACAATTGGCTCTATGGTTTCCTTTTTACAAGTAAGGCAACAAGTAAGCAGCAGAAAAATATAGCATAATGTTTTTCCCATAAAAAGAGAACAAGAATTTACTTAAATAGTTTCTTATATTGCAAAAAAATAGACGACGTGGCAATAGAGAACAATTATTTTATTCCTTTCAAGACATCCATTGAACAGTATTCCCTACCAGAACGGTTTAATTACCCTTTCGATTATGAGCCGCATCCATTGTCTGTTTTAGCAGCAAAAGAATTGCAAGAATATCTCCTTAGGCAACAAGATTTTGAACATAATTTTGGTGTTATTGAAGGAAAGAAAGGAGCCGTTATTGGAAAAATGTTTGGTGTTTTGGTCGTTAAAAATCTACATGGAGAGATTGGTTACTTAGCCGCTTTTTCGGGCAAACTTGCAGGTGTCAATACACACGCTAAATTTGTCCCTGCTGTTTATGATTCGTTGACCGAAGGTAGTTTTTTAAATGTCGGAATGCAAGAGCTAAACAGAATGAATCGAAGAGTGGAAGTTCTTGAAGCATCAAATAAAGTTGAAGATCAAGCTGAAGTTGAACAGTTGAAAATTGATCGGAAAATTCATTCTAATGCCTTACAAGAAAAATTGTTTGACCATTATCATTTTCTAAATAAAGATGGTGTCGAAAAAAGTTTGCGTGATATTTTCAAACCTTTAGGCAAAAGATTACCTGCAGGAGCTGGCGAATGCGCTGCTCCAAAATTATTGCAATATGCCTTCCAACAAAAAATGTATCCATTGGCTATTGCCGAATTTTGGTGGGGAATAAAAAGTAGAGCTGTCACTAGAAAACATAAAGAGTTTTATCCTGTTTGTTTGGATAAATGCAAACCTATTTTAGGGCATATGCTGGAGGGAATTGAGATGGATAAAAAACCTTAGTCACTTTTTTTCTTCTTTCTTTTCTTTGATGCTTTGGCAAATGGATTAAAGTCGATACATAATTGAATCCAGTAGGCGAGGTCATCTTCCATATCTACGGCATCAGGTTCTAAAAATACATATCCTTTCATGGATCGACCTGTGAAGTTCATTTCTTTGCAGCCTTCTTTTTGGAGCGCTTCTTCATATTTTTCTGGACCTATTCGGCACATCAATTCATTTTTGACAATACCGACACACATTTTATCGTCCAACATAAAACAAAGACCACCCATCATTTTCATTTCTCGACAGACGGTTTTCTTCTCTTTAAAAACGCTGCGAATGCGATCTGCTAAATGTTCGTCGTAAGCCATAAGATTAGAGTATTTTTAGAATTCGCCCTTTGGGCTGCACTTGCCAATATGCTCTTAGTGACATTTAAAATAATCGAAAGGTTCGAGGCAGTCCTTACATTTGTATAATGACTTGCACGCCGTTGAGCCAAATTGACTCGTCATTTTTGTATTGATTGAATTGCACTGTGGACAGGGGACTTCTTTTTCGTCTTGAAAGAGGGCTGTCTTATCTTCACTACTTCCTTGAGGTGGAGCAATACCGTAGGCTCTTAGTTTTTCACGTCCAGCATCTGAGAGCCAGTCGGTTGTCCAAGCAGGGCTGAGAACAGTTGTTACGGTTACCTTTTCAAATCCTTTCTCTTGAAGTAATGCTTTGATATTTACCTCAATCATATTCATAGCTGGACAGCCAGAATAGGTTGGAGTAATGACAACTTCTAGGGCATCATCATTTATTTTTACGTCCCGTACTATTCCTAAATCAACGATTGTTAACACAGGAATTTCAGGATCACAAACTTCTTCGAGCAAGGACCATATATGTTCTTTTGTTACTACCATTCTTGACCTGGATAAGCTCGCTGTAAATATTGCATCTCTGCTAAAAGGAATCCTAAATGTTCAGTATGGCTTCCTATTTTTCCACCTTTCTGCATCCACTTTACTTCAGGTTTTTCGAGCGTAGCTATCGACAAAATTTCGTCTACTTTTTGATGCCATAAAGGTGCAATTTTTGCTAAGTCAACACCAATACCTTCAGCAAGCATGGCTGTATCTGCTTCCGATGCTTCAAGCAATTCACCTGTATACATCCACAATTCATTGAGTGCTGTTTGGATGCGTTGGTGACTTTCTTCTGTACCATCACCTAGGCGAATCATCCACTCCGAACTATAGCGTAGATGGTAAGTAACTTCTTTCAAAGATTTTTCAGCAATCGCTGCTAATGTTTGGTCTTTACTTTCTGCTAATAATTTATAAAACGGATAATTATAAGCATCAAATAAAAATTGTCGAGCAATCGTATAAGCAAAGTCTTTATTCGGATATTCAACCAATAAGGCATTTTTGAATTTCCAAGCATCTCGCATAAAAGCCATATCGTCTTCGCTCCTACCCTGCCCTTCTACTTCAGCAGCGTATTGGTAAAGGCTACGTGCCTGACCGATAAGATCAAGTGCGATATTCGTCACTGCCATATCCTGCTCTAAGATCGGACCATGTCCGCACAACTCTGATAAGCGATGACCAAGAATCATGGCATTATCTGCTAGCTGTAATATGTAATCAAGTTTTTTACTCATTAGATATGGGTTAACTCATCAGGTAAATTATAAAAAGTTGGATGACGGTATACTTTGTCATTTGCAGGATCGTATAAGGAATCCTTTTCGGCAGGGCTAGAGGCTGTAATGTGTTTTGACTCTACTACCCAGATGCTTACACCTTCGTTTCGACGGGTATATACATCTCGTGCGTTTTGGATGGCCATTTCTTCATCGGCTGCGTGTAAGCTTCCCATGTGTTTATGGCTTAGTCCTTGTTTACTTCTGATGAAAATTTCCCAAAGGGGCCAGTTTTTTTTATCCATTATTGTTAAATCTTTTTAAATGTAAACGAATCCAATCATTTGCTTTTACATTGCTATCTTACGACAAAAGCTGTAGTTTAATAAAATTAAATCTTGTTCTTTTTTACCGAAAAAAAGAACCAAAAATCTCGACAGAATATGCAATTGAATTCTATTTCAGATGTTTCGAATAAGAATTTTCTTCTTTCACTTTTAGCTTACTCGTTCGAAAAATCCTACGTTCCTGATCTTTTGTTACTTCCGTTTTCTACTTCATTGCCTCATTTGGTTTATATTGACATTCTCAACTTGAATAACTTCGGTCTGGCAAAATCTCAAAACCGTTGACGGATTTTTCTTTTTGTCAATTGCATTTTCTGACAGTCCTTTCTCTTAATATACCTACTATCTTAGATAGCTATTGATCTATTATCATTAAGCAACACTTGATGCAGCTTCTTTGCGTTTGCGTTTTTTCTCTGCATAAGCCATTGCCGCTTCACGTACCCAAGCACCTTCTTCGTAGGCTTTCTTTCTCGTTTCGATTCGTTGCTTGTTACAAGGACCATTTCCTTTTACTACATTCCAAAATTCATCCCAGTCAATTTCGCCAAAGTCATAATGCCCTCGTTCTTCGTTCCATTTCAAATCTTTATCTGGTAGGGTAACGTTTAATACTTTTGCTTGTTCGGCACACACATCTACAAATTTTTGACGCAATTCATCATTTGTAAAACGCTTGATTTTCCATTTCATAGATTGGGCAGTATGAGGAGAATCGCCATCGCTAGGACCAAACATCATCATTGAAGGCCACCACCAGCGATCAATTGCATTTTGTAGCATTTCTTTTTGTGCATCCGAGCCTCTACTTAAAGTTAGTAAAATCTCGAAACCTTGGCGTTGGTGGAAACTTTCTTCTTTGCATACTCTCACCATCGCTCTTGCATATGGTCCGTATGAACATCTGCACAAAGGCACTTGATTCATAATAGCTGCACCGTCTACTAACCAACCAATCGCTCCGATATCTGCCCAAGTCGTTGTTGGATAATTGAAAATACTTGAATACTTGGCTTTACCTGTATGCAATTGATCAATCAAATCTGCTCGCTCTACGCCTAGTGTTTCGCAAGCACTATAGAGATATAAACCATGCCCAGCTTCGTCTTGCACTTTGGCAATCAGACCTACTTTTCGGCGTAAGTTGGGTGCGCGGCTAATCCAATTTCCTTCTGGCAACATTCCTACAATTTCGGAATGCGCATGCTGAGAAATTTGACGGATTAATGTTTTACGGTACTTATCAGGCATCCAATCTTTTGGTTCTATCTTTATTTCTGCGTCTACTTTTGCCTGAAATTGTTCTTCTAATGATGTTATATCTGTCATATTTGAAATGGTTTTATACTTACTGGTATTCGATTTAAGGGTAGCTATCGTTTGACAATCCGAAAATCGCTTTGGTTTCTGTATATACAAAAATAAGCATTTAAATATAGGCTTTCAAGTAAAAAACGAACAAATGTTCGTTTTGTTCATTTTCATGGTTCATAAATCTTAAATTTCAAGCCTGCATTCGCCTCTAATCTACTCAATAAAAGGTCTCCAAATGCTACAGAAGGTGTTAACATTCCTGCGGCTTTAGGTGTTTTATGCTTATCTAAAGCCAAACAGACCGCACTTTCTGCCAACATTTTACTAGTTGATCCATAGCCTGGATCTCGATCTCCTGTTACACTTCCTTGAATCAACGTTCCATCTGCCAATTTTCCAATGAGCAACATTTTGTAAAAACCACTTTCCCGCTTTTCTTTCGATGGACCTTCTCCAGGTTTGGGCAAAAATCGGTTCATTGTATTCCTCAAAAAAGAATCAGGTTTGGCAGACATCATTATACCTGTTCCCATAAGTAACATTGTACCTTTTGCTCGACCAGAAAAACCCGCTCCAGTCATCATAGCTTCCTCATATTGAAAATCTTTTCCATAAGGAAAATTTTGCAAGGCATGACTGCGCCGAACCACTCTAGTATTTATGGTTGCCATTATAAATGGAGCGATCCAAGATTTAACATCTTCATCAAAAAGAATGCTTTTCAAATCTTCACCGTCTTTTCCTTCTTGACTTCCTTTTGGGTTTAAACCATATGGATTCAATAAGACCTTATAAATGGATTTATCTTTTCCAGCTTCAGCCAACACATTACTTAAGCTTGCATAAGTCCCTCCGCTCATCTCTCCTTTCATCGCCTTTACCCGAAGTTTGATTTGTTGGCAATATTTGCCTGTAATTTCTTTTGCTTTTTTTTGTAAAAAATAAACACCCATGTCTGATGGAATCGAATCAAACCCACAAGTATGCACAATTCGAGTTCCATTTGCTTGGGCAGCTTCGTGATGTTGATCAATCATTTTTCGCATCCATTGTACTTCACCTGTAAGGTCGCAGTAATCCGTCTGAAATTTCACACAAGCTTCAACGAGAGGCGAACCATATTTGGCATAAGGTCCGACTGTTGTACAAATAACTTTTGTTCGCTGAACCATTCGTTCGAGCGTATCCATTTTTTTACTATCAGCAATGACGACAGGAATTTCTTCTGCTCCTAATTCTTTTTGAATACCTTCTAATTTTTCGGTATTTCGTCCACCCATAGCCCATTTGACAGTTCCATTTGCCCCATATTTTTGAAGCATATATTCGGCTACCAATCTACCAGTAAAACCACTTGCCCCCCAAATGATGACATCAAATTCTCGATTTTTACTCATCGTTTTATTTATATTTAATTTTTAATCAAAATACTTTTCCTCCAAGAGATGGTAAACCATAAAACAAGTAATACAAATGCAAAAGAAGAGGCAATTAGCATAATTTTAAACCAACT
>JAHDIP010000063.1:16085-18751 GCA_020630735.1 Saprospiraceae bacterium
CCAACGATGTGCCCAATAATATAAAAAGTCAAAAAGAACTAGACAAACAAAACCTGCTAATAAGGTATTCGGTATTTCAAATAATGCAAAGTGTTCATAGAAGTAAATATAAATTCCTAGCAATAAACCTTTTGAAAAAACGCTCACTACTCTATTGCCTATACCGATATTGAGATTGGTAATTGTATCATTGAGCCGATAAAGCTTTTGGCTTTTGCGATAACCTAGCCAAAACTCCAATGCCATTGCCAAAAAGAAAAAAGGAATAATAAAGACGAAGTATTCCATTGATTTTTAGTTTTTTTCCAAAAATATAATCAAAAGGAGTTAAAATCGCAACTAAATACTAGCTTGGCATCTTTTTTTGTAGTTTTTAAGCTGTATCTTTGTTTATCCCAAGTAAATACATAATTAAACTATTAATCCCATATTTTGAAGAAGTTAATCAACATATCAATTTTTCTTTTAGTAGCTGTTTTTGCACAGGCACAAACCGTACGAGGTACTATTGTCAATGAAAGCTATGAAGCTTTAGTGGGAGCTAGTGCTGTTTGGGCTGGTACAACGGATGGAACAATTAGCGATATAGAAGGAAAATTCGAACTCATTTTTCCCGATACGGAAGAACGACGCTTAGTTATTTCTTATGTTGGTTACCAAACAGATACCTTTCCTATACGAAGCAATAATTTGGATTTATTCATCCAACTCAATTCTAGCCTATTATTGGATGAAGTCGTTGTGAACGAAAGTCGACCAGGACAGTATATTTCTAATACGGAAGGCATTAAAACAGAAGTAATTACTGAATTGGAATTAAAGAAGGAAGCGTGCTGCGATTTGGCAGGTTGCTTTAATACGAATGCTTCTGTCGAAAGTGCAACGACTAATATTGTTACACAAACTAAAGAACTTCGAATACTAGGGTTAAATGGCGTTTACAATCAAGTATTGATCGATGGAATGCCATTAGTGCATGGTTTATCTTATACTTATGGCATTAGTAGTGTTCCTGGTCCTTTAGTAAAAAATATTTTTGTATCAAAAGGTGCTAATTCGGTATTGCAAGGTTGGGAAAGTATCAGTGGACAAATCAATGTGATTACACAAAAATTAGATGATGCCCCAAAGCTTTTAGTTAACATTTATGGCAATAGCTTTGGTGAAACACAATACAATACCTACCATACTTTCGGAAAATCAAAATGGAAAGGATTTATAGGTGGCCACATGGCACTGCCTGCACAAGAATTCGATAGAGACGAAGACAATTTTTTGGATTTGCCAAAGTTGAATCGCTACGAGTTATTCAACAAATGGCAGTATGGTAATAAAAATGATAAAGGTTTCTTTGCTCAATTTGGTGCTCGTTGGTTTGATGAAAAACGAGTAGGTGGTCAGGTAAATTATAATCCTAAAACGGATGAAGGATCGTCTACTGTTTATGGTCAACATATCAAATTTAATCAGACAGAAGCTTCTGCAAAAGTAGCTTATAAGTTCAGTGATCGTGATCGGGTGATGTTACTAAGTTCTGGTCAATACCACGATCAAAATAGTTGGTTTGGTTGGACGAATTATGATGCACATCAGTACTTGTTCAATTCTACTTTACAATACGAATTGACTTATGAAAACCAAAGTAATCTGAAAATTGGTGGTACTTATCGCTACTTAGATTTAGTAGAAGACATTCGATTCGTTGAAAATCCATTGGAGCTTAGTTATGCTGGCTTATACAAAAACAAGGAAATGACTTACGGGCTTTTTGCCGAAAACACCTTGTATTTTGGACAAGATAAATTTACTTTAATCAACGGTGTTCGTTTAGATCATAGCACGCTTTATGGTACGCATTTTACACCAAGAAGTTTATTAAAGTATAGTCCGAATGATTTAAGTTCTATTCGTGCGTCTGTAGGTTTGGGTTGGAGAAGTCCGCATATTTTCAGCAACTATGTTACGCTCTTAGCAAGTCAGCGAGATATCGTTTTTGTGGAACAACTAGATGCTGAAAAAGCAATGAACTGGGGCATCAATTATACTACTAGTTTTGATTTAGTAGATCGTGCTGGAAGTTTTTCTGCCGATTATTATCAGACTCGTTTTCAGAATCAAATTTTCCCTGATTATCATAGTTCTCATACAGAGGTACTACTCGAAAATTATAGAGGGAAGTCTGTGAGTAATGGCATTCAGGTTGAGGTACGTTATGAAGTTATTAAAAATGTGGAATTGAAAAGTGCGTACAACTATCTAGAGGTTTACCGAATGGATGAAGGACAAAAAATGAATTTGCCTTTTATTCCTAAACATAAATTTTTACAGACGGTTAGCTATAAATTTTATAAAGACCAATTGCATTGGAATGCTTCTATGCAATGGTATGGCAAACAATACTTACCTACTCATCACTCTATTTCTACTACCGAAAATACTTCCGATGCTTATGCGACCATCAATACGCAGATTAGCTTGTTCAAAAAGCGTTTTGAATGGTATGCGGGTTGCGAAAATATTTTCGACTTCCGACAAGAACGTCCTATCATAAGTTGGGAAGACCCTTTTAGTCCTTACTTTGATACGTCTTCTGTTTGGGGACCTACGAAAGGTCGAGAGTTTTATATTGGTATGCGGTTTATTTTGGACACGGAGTAACGCGGATT
>JAHDIP010000063.1:18851-28610 GCA_020630735.1 Saprospiraceae bacterium
GACACGGGATTGGACACGGATTTTTTTACACAGATTTTTACGGATTTTTCTTCTACCGTGGATTCTTTTGCACGGATTTCTCCTCTATCGTGGATTTCTTTGAATGTTCTTGGTCTGTGATAGGCTGAAGTTTGTGATATTTTTTCCTTTTCTTATTCTTTTAGACCTTTTATTAGTAAAGTGCAAATGTCTTTTTCGATGTCTGTTGGGCTGAGTTGACGGCCAGGTTTGTACCAATAGTGTAGCCAGCGAACAGAGGTAAGAATGGTGTATAAGGCTATACTTGGATTAATGTTTTTAAACTCTCCTAATTCGATTCCTTTTTTGATGATATTTTTGAAACGACTTTCGTAATCACGACGAAGGACTAAAAACTCTTTGAGTACATCTTGGCTAAGGTGTCTCCATTCATCATTGAATACGGTAACTGAAGTACTATCTTCTGTTGCAATCGTGATGTGTAAGGCAATGAGTGCTTTTAGTTTTTCGGAAGGTGTAGCATTTAGTTTTTCTATTTCGTTGATACCATCAATAAATTTTTGAGCGCTATCAAAGCATATTTTTTGGAGAATTTCTTCTTTCGATTTGATGTGGCTGTATAGACTTGATGGTTCTAAACCAACTTTATCTGCCAACTCTCGAACGGAAGTAGCAAGGTAGCCTTTGTCTCGAAAAAGTTTAGCCGCTTCTTCAAAGATTAGTTGTTTTCGTGTTTGTTTTTTTGCCATAAGGTTAAACTACTAAACGTCAAAATCAACTACAACTTTCTTTGTTTTAGGATGCGCTTGGCAAGTTAAGATATAACCTGCTTCAACTTCTTCTGGTTCCAATCCCCAATTCACTTCCATTTCTACTTCACCTTCTTTAAGCATCGCTTTACAGGTGCAGCAAACACCGCCTTTACAAGCATAAGGTAAATCTGCACCATTTTTTAATGCACCATCTAGAATAGTATGTGTTCCTGTTTTGAGTGGGAAGTCAACCGCAATACCATCAATGATAATACTTACTTCGCTATCTTGCTCATTGGAAGTTGGTACAAATTTTTCTGCGGAGGCTTGTTTTTTCTTTGCATCCAAAGGAGAAGAGAATAATTCGATATGAATTTTCTTTTGGTCAATACCTAATCCTTCTAAGCCAGCTTTGATGGCCAACATCATTGGTTCAGGACCACAAATAAAATACTCATCCGTATGTTCTACATCCAATAAATTTGCTTTAGCAAAGGCTTCGCATTTTTCAGCGGTTACAAATCCATTGAAGAGCGGACTTTCCATATGTTCTTCACTAAAAATATGGTGGACAATTAATCTGCCCATATGCATATTTTTCAGTGCATCAATCGTATCTCTAAAAATGATGGAATCAACTCCTTTGTTCGCATAAAAAAGCGTAAAAGTACTTTCGGGTTCTGTCTCTAATACCGTTTTAAGAATAGAAATCACGGGCGTAATCCCACTACCTCCAGCAAAGCCAACATAATTTTTGCTTTGCTCAGATTTTACTTCTGAGTAAAAACGCCCCATCGGTGTCATGACATCAAGCACATCACCAACTTGTAATTGTTCGTTTGCAAAAGTTGAAAAGCGACCTTTATATACTTTTTTAATCGCAACCCGCAACTGTTCTTCTAGCGGACTTACACAAACAGAATAAGACCTTCTAACTTCTTCGCCATTAATATCTGTTTTTAGTGTCAAATACTGACCTTGAATAAATTGATATTCTTGTTTTAGGTTATCAGGCACTTTAAATTCTACCGAAACACATTCATCTGTTTCTTTTCGAATATCTTTAACTTCTAGTGGATGAAACTTTGGCATTATCTAATTTTTAAATTTCACTTACGAACAATCGTTCGCAAAGATAAGGAGAAATTTGAATTAATGCTTAAAAACAAAAAGGCATCCTCTCATGGTTGAGAAGATGCCCTTTAGTCTCTTAAGGTTGTGGTTTTACAATCCGTTAACCATACGAGTCAACTTACCTTTAAGGTTAGCTGCTTTATTCTTATGTACATTATTATTTTTAGCAAGTTTATCGATCATAGAAATTACCTTAGGTAAAAACTTCTGAGCTTCTGCCTTATCAGTCATTTCACGCAATTTTTTGATTGCTGTACGAGCTGATTTCTTATAATAACGATTTTGAAGACGCTTCTTAGCATCTTGACGAATTCTTTTCTTTGCTGATTTATGCTGTGCCATAGAGGTTTTCTTATTTCTACTTTACAAAATTGAGGTGCAAAAATATACTTTTTATAGGAAAAGTAAAACTTTCGAGCACTTTTATTTAGCAAAATAAAAGAATTCTATTAAAATATTGTTCAAATTTCTGTTTTTAGGGAAAATTCTAGGTGTGATAACTACTGATAGTAGCTATTAAGGAGCTGAAATATGTACTATCTTTTACCTCCAAACATGGAGATAATTGAACCAAAGAAGCTATTAAAAAAGTTTTCAATAAAACTAAAAGGAGCCTTAGCAAATCCTAGATTAGCTTGGGTATCCCGCTCTATGGTATTAAGTTCTTGCTCATGACCTTCAATGTGCTCATTTACAATAGCATCAAAGCTATTTAAATTCTTTTCTTTCATAACTTAAGGCTTTTAATTTAAGTAACTGGGTGATTTTATCGCTTTGCTGTGTATGATTTAAGACGTATATAAACGATCAAAGTAACTTTAACTTATGAGTTTTAACGCAAAAAAAAAGGAAATAATTCCCATATTCATAATTATCCCCTTTGTTTACTGCAAAAAATAAAACATAATTTTATTTACGCCGTATTTTTTAGTACTAAAAAAGTTATTCCTATTAAAATAAAGCCTTATACGAGCATTATTAACAAATTTCTCCGATATTTGCCGAGATTATCTATAATAGACTTTATTCTAAAGAATTTTGTATGGCACAAAAAGCGTCTTTTTTCTTCATAAAAACCTTTCAGAATGAAGTCTAATGCAAAAAAAAATAATATAAAGAAGTAGCTAAACAGACTTTCTTCAATTCTTAAGAGTTACGTCTTTTTTTGATCAAAAATAAGATTATACATGAGCGATTATTCCTACGTATTTAATGCTCACCCAGCATTCATTGAATCAATGTACGTAAAATACCAACAAGACCCTAGTTCTGTAGAAGATGGATGGCGTACCTTCTTCCAAGGTTTTGATTTCAACAAAAATGGATATACCAACGGTAATGGCAATGGTAACGGTAGTACTAGTACTGCTTCTCCATCTATTACGACCAAAGAGTTTGGTGCCTTATCTATTATTCATGGCTTTAGAAGTAGAGGTCATTTGCTTTCTACTACTAATCCTATCAGACAAAGACGAGACAGAAAACCTCATCTTGATCTTGCCGACTATGGTATGACGGATAAAGACCTTAGCCAAACCTTTAATGCTGGCGAAGAAATTGGTTTAAAAAATGCTAATTTACAACAAATCATTGACCGTTTAAAAGTCATTTATTGTGGTAATATTGGTTTTGAATATGCCCATATCGAAGATCGTAAAAAACGAATGTGGCTTAGAGATAAAATTGAAAATAGAGTGCTCGATGGTAGCTACGGTCTTAATGTTGAAAAGAAGAAGAGGATTCTTGAGAAGTTGAATGGAGCAGTAGGTTTTGAAAAATTCTTACATACCAAGTATGTTGGTCAGAAACGTTTCTCTTTAGAAGGTGGCGAAACGGCTATTCCTGCCCTTGATGCGATCATCAATACTGGTGCTGAGCATAATGTAGAAGAAGTAGTAATCGGAATGGCCCACCGTGGACGTCTGAATGTATTGGCTAATATCATGGGCAAAACATACGAGAAGTTATTTAATGAATTTGAAGGAACGGCTATTCCTAACTTAAGTTTTGGTGATGGTGATGTAAAATACCACTTAGGCTTTTCTTCTCAAGTAGATACTCCTTCGGGAAAACGGGTACATTTGAAATTGGTCCCCAACCCTTCTCACCTAGAATCGGTCAATACAGTGGTTGAAGGTTTTGCAAGAGCAAAAGCAGATATATTGTACAAAAGTGATTATGATAAGATGTTACCAATTTTGATTCATGGTGATGCAGCTATTGCTGGCCAAGGTGTTGTTTACGAAACCGTACAAATGAGTCAGTTGGAAGGTTACTACACTGGAGGAACTATACATTTTGTCATTAATAATCAAATTGGATTTACGACAGATTTTGATGATGCCCGTTCTGGTACTTATTGTACCTCTGTTGCAAGTATTGTACAGGCACCTGTATTCCACGTCAATGGAGATGATCCTGATGCTGTAGTTTTTGCAGCAGAGTTAGCTACAGAATATCGTCAGCTATTTAATAATGATGTTTTTATCGATATGGTTTGCTATCGTAAGCATGGTCATAACGAAGGAGATGATCCTAAGTTTACACAACCACAAATGTATGAGTTTATTAGCAAGCATAATGACCCAAGAGAGATTTACTCTAAAAAAATAGTCGAACAGGGTGCTGTAGGAAAAGACCTTGCTGAAAAATTAGAAAAGGAATTTTGGGATACACTTCAGGCTCGATTAGATTTAGTGAAGCAAAAACCACTACCCTACGAATATCAAAAGCCTGAGCGTGCTTGGCAAAAGTTAAAAAAAGTAACTACTCCTAAAGATTTTGATGTATCACCTGATACTGGTATCAAAAAATCAAGCATCAACAAATTGATCAAACACTTGATGACGATACCTAAAGGAATGACTCCTATTAGTAAGGTCAATCGATTACTAAAAGGTAAGCAAAAACTACTTGATGCAAAAGTACTTGACTGGGCAATGGCTGAGTTATTGGCTTATGGTTCTATCTTATTAGAAAATAAGGATGTGCGAATGAGTGGGCAAGATGTAAAACGTGGAACCTTCTCGCACCGTCATGCTATTCTTAATGATGCCAAAACTTATGAAGAATTTAATCGACTTGACGATATAGCTGCTAAACAAGGTAAATTCCGTATTTACAACTCTCTTCTTTCGGAGTTTGGTGTTTTAGGTTTTGAGTATGGTTACTCTTTAGCTTCTCCTGACACCTTAGTATTGTGGGAAGGACAATTTGGTGATTTCTATAATGGTGCTCAAACTATCGTAGATCAATATATTACTGCTGCTGAATCGAAATGGCAACGTATGAGTGGTATCGTGATGCTATTGCCACATGGATACGAAGGTCAAGGACCAGAACACTCCAGTGCTCGCTTCGAACGTTTCTTACAGCAATGCGCTGAGTATAATATGTCTGTGGTAAATATTACTACTCCTGCCAATTTATTTCATGCCTTACGTAGACAATTGGCTCGACCATTTAGAAAGCCACTTGTAGTAATGTCTCCGAAATCATTACTTCGTCATCCAAAGTGTGTTTCTGGAATCGAAGAATTTGAGGAAGGAAACAAATTTAAAGAAGTCTATGATGATCACTTGGTTACAAGAAGTAATGCCAAATACGTAAAGAAAGTATTGTACTGTACGGGTAAAGTCTACTATGACTTACTGGCTAAGAAAGTAGAAGACAAACGTGATGATATTGCTATTGTACGTATAGAACAATTGTATCCGTTTCCTGAGAAACAATTGGCAAAAATACAAAAGCGCTATAAAGCCGCTCAAGCCGTTTGGGTACAAGAAGAACCAGAAAACATGGGAGCTTGGCAGTTTATTTTTATGCGCATGTACAAGCAAGATATTAAATTAATATCAAGAAAATCGAGTGCTTCACCTGCTACAGGTTTTAAAAAAGCGCATGATTTACAGCAAAAAGAAATTGTAAAAAAAGCTTTTGGTAAATAAATTTTCTAAAGAATTACTAACCAATAAGAAAAGGATGCATGAAATTTTGCATCCTTTTTTTTTTGTAATATAAGTAAAAAAAGGGAACACTTATTGCTCTAATTGAAACACAAAACGTCGTAAAAAAAATGCCTTAGTACTCATTTCTATTTGTCTCTTTTTCCTACTAAACATTCTGTATTCCCAGTTCCAAAAAAAAATCTGCTAAGAAAATTCTCGTAGTAACTTTTACGCATAAACCACTGTAAAGAGGTCTGCAAAAGATACTATTATTAACCTGTATTTGCTTTTGTAAAAACAAAGGTAGAGTAAGGTTGCTATTGTCATAAATAATGATTGGTACATTATTTAAAGGGGATACTTGTACCTAAACATAAAAGATAATTACTAATTACATAACCTAAATAAATTTTTAAATCCATGAAGACATCTTTGAAAAATTTCGAACAACTAAACAAAAACACATTGAACAAAGATGCACGTACTAAGATAAAAGGAGGGGATGGCGACACCACACCAATTATCATAGAAGATCAAACGGATTTATAAACAAGAAATGAATCAAACAAAGAGGGAGCTGCATTGCAGTTCCCTCTTGTACTTTTAGGTCCATTTTAATGGTATACCTACTGGTATTCAGTTTAAGAATCATCATTGGTAGCTACCTTTTGATTCTCAGTAGCTTTAATCGTTTGACAATCCAAAAACCACTTTAGTTTCAGTATGACTTCAACTATTGCTTATGCATTTTTCGAATTTTAGTAATATTAAAAGTCTCTCGGATGCACTGCTTTTTTTCGTTTCGTACCAACTCGTTTATGCTTTCTGTCTTATCAAAACCCAAAGCATGTTATTCCAATATATCTATTTTATTTTTTAGTCATTACTAAAAATGAATTAAAAAGAAAGTTGATTATAATTCTTTCAACTTGCTGATTAACCATTTTTTCACCATAATCACTTTTTCTTCATTGAGTTCGTTTAGTAGTTTTTCTTTTTCGATGATAGAAAGTATATTTCGATATTCCATGTTTTTTTTATTTTTTTGAGTCGCAATTTTTTTCAACCATTTACTAAAGTTTAGATAACCTTTTTTTCTATTTTCTGATAAGGTTGTATCTTTTTGAATGAAGCCTTGGAAGGTCTGAATACTATTCAACACAAAATCAAAGTCATTGGGATTAGATAAAAAATTTTCGTAGTAACACCTTAGACGTAATGAACGACCTCTCCATTGATAGTTATATTCCCATTTATCCAAATCGATCAGTATAGAATGCGCTTTATCATAATTTTGTTTATGAAAAAATAAAAAAGCCATGGCTAAAGCAACTACTGAATTTCGTAATGTTGGATGTAAAAAAAACTGATACTTTTGTATAAAATTTTCTATCCAATCGAATTCTCCACAAGCCGATCCCACTACAGCAATATTGATAAAAGTTGTACCTGTTAGTTGTTCATCTACCTTGATTAATTGTTCTTCAATACCAAATTGATATAATTCGAATTGTTGTTTGGCGAAATGGTCTTTGCCCGCATTAATTACAAAATTGGTGATATTAATTAAGTAACCATGTATAGCTCTACTATCGTCAGAACTCATACTTTCATGCTCTTCAAACAATCGTTTTTTGACAGAAAGAAATATTGCTTCATCGGGACTTTCTTTACAAAGCTTAATAATAGACAAGTACATCGAAAACGCAGGATGTTGATCTACATAATGTTGCTCAACAAGTTGGCAAATCAAGGGAACGATGTCTTCGTTGAAACGTACGCCTATAATTATCCGACGCATATACATCTCACAGATATACCTTAGGCGAGCCAGAATAAAAAATAGATCTAAATTTTCACAGGCCTCATTGATGCTATTAACAGCTGATGCAAAGCGTATAGTATCTGGATGTGTATACAGCTCATTATTAATTTGAAATAATTCACTGTAATAATGAATATCTTTTATTCCTTTTTGCTTTAGTTCTTTGACGAGTTTTTTAGAAATACCTTCGATTGATTGTTGAATATTACGGTTACTAAAAGACTTAGTAATCATTCTTTTAAATCGAAAATCATTGTTTTGTAGTTCAGATATAACCAAATATTCTTGAATCAATTTATATAATTTTGATATCAATACAGATAATCGATTGGTATCGTATTCTTTCGTTGGATACAGTTTTTTGAATACATTCTTACGTGCTAGCTTGGAACTAGTATACAAAGGAGCATACCGAATGATGTATTCAAACAAAGTAATCAATACCTTATTTTTATTTAAAAAAGGGGAATGTACGAAAAGCTTCAAGGCCTTAATATCATCATCTGAGAGGTGCTTAAGTAAGCAAAGTAATTTGGAATCATGCATCATCAGTTTGTTTTATATGCTACTCTATCTCCTACATTTTAATATAAATATAGCTTTTTACAGCAGTATACACAACAAATAATCTGCTTTTTCAGCATAAGACTACAAATACACCAACAATACTATAACTTGTTATTTAACAATAATTTATACAAAAAAACTAAAGAATTAATCCTTCTATAATCAGTCTTTTTAATATAAGAATATCTTAATTTATAGATTGTACTTAAAAGTAATCTATCTTATTTTAGCAATACAATTGCAATTTTACTAAAGAATACAGTAAAACCAAAGCTTAAATACAAGTGCTTAAAGATTTTAATGATATATAAATCTAGGAGTATTTTCACCCTAAACGGTAACTTAAAAATTTAAGTTACAACAGTTACTAGTAGCTATTTTGCCAAGTTAAATATTGAAGGACTAGAGCGGATTTTCAAAATTATCGACTCAGCTTTATAGCTACTTTTAAAAAATTCTTATTTGTTTTATAGCCTTAATATTGATTTGGCTGTTTCATAAGTTCAATAAATTCTAAATGAATTTAAAATAGTTCTTCATTTCTTTTGTAGAACTTAGTCCTTATGAGGCAGCCTTTTTTGTACAGAATAACCAAAATAGCATCAATTAGGCTTAAAATATTTAAGGATATCGAGAGAGATGGAGGATGCACATAATTTTTGTGTATCCTTTTTAGTTTACGAATCATTGCTGGTAACTCTTGCTTGCTTGTCCGAATAGGACATAAAAACACAAGCTATTTTTTAAAACACCTCCCCTTTTTAGAACTTATATATCCATAAAAAAGTCGAAAAATGATTTAATAGGAACTTTTTGAAAAAAGAATTAGTTTAGATATTAGAAGCTATTATAAGTAGCTCACCACAATTACTTCGGTATTTTAAAACGATCTTTTTCCGCTAGATTTTCTCAAAAAAATCTTCGCCTTAAAATTTACCGAATTAATTATCTTGAGCTACTTAATTTATCAAAAAAAAATAAATTTCATACAATATTTGACACTTGAGAAATGTTATAAGAACAAGCTATTGAAAAACTAAAACTTAAAAAGCATGAAAACTAAACTATCTTACCAGCACTACTTACCACTTAGTAGATCTTTAATACTTTATGTCTCTAACAACAACTAATGATGACTTAATAATAGTTAAAAAGAATTGCCTTGACTTTAAGGCTTTTATTTTCATCTATTACTCGATCTACTAAACGTTATTACTCTTATTTTTCAAACAACCCACTAATTATTTCAAGGTATTTGAATGCTCTGAAAGAGCTTCACAATACTACCTATTAATGGTGTTCCTACACCACTAATAGCATAGAATATTGCAACAAAATTGAAGTAGATGGATGCTTTTCAGCCTTAATTGCGCTGATCTGCGAGGAGATATTATATCGATTTCCTAACATTTTTAATCATAAAGCCATGAAAAACAACGCAGTGAAAAATCTAGAGAGATTCAACCTTTGTAAAATCAAAAAGGACGCAGTAAAGAAATTGAAAGGAGGGAATGATACAGCAACACCTCCCGAAATTATCATTGAAGATGAAGTA
>JAHDIP010000360.1 GCA_020630735.1 Saprospiraceae bacterium
TTTCATTTAAGTATGCTTATTGCAGCAACTATTTTTTGTAGATTTGCGGCATGCGATATTTTGCAGAATTAGCTTATAATGGAACGACTTATAGTGGTTGGCAAAAACAACCAAATGCACTAACCGTGCAAGAAGATGTAGAGAAGGCATTGTCTACTGTTTTGCGTACACCCATAGAAGTTGTTGGTTGTGGACGGACAGATTCGAGTGTGCATGCGAAACAATATTTTTTGCATTTCGATTTTGAAGGGGAATTCCCAAAGGGCTTTGTGAATAGACTCAACAAATTTTTATACCCTGCTGTTTCTATCAGACGAATCTTTGAAGTAGCTGAGACTGCTCATGCTCGCTTCGATGCGACCAGTCGTAGCTACGAATACCATATTGATTTTCATACCAACCCATTTCGAGAGCATACGATTTATGCTTATCCTTTTGCAGCAAAACTAGATCTTGAAAAAATGCAAGCGGCAGCATCCTTGCTACTCAACTACAAAGAGTTTTTTCCATTTTGTAAAAGTAAGAGTGATGTGAAAACCATGCTCTGTGATTTGACGCGAGCCGAATGGATATACGACGAAAAACAACAGCATTATATTTTTTACATTTCTGCCAATCGCTTTCTACGGGGTATGGTGCGCCTCATTGTTGGTATGTGTCTCCATGTCGGTATCGGAAAGGTAAAACTAGAAGATGTCAAAGAAGCATTAGAAAATCAGACACGCTTGAATAAAAGTTATTCTGCTCCACCACATGGTTTATTTCTCACTGATATTCGCTATCCTTTTTTGGAGGAAGAAGTTTAAGCTAAAGAAGCGAGATAAGATATTATTGAAGTAATGAGTGAAAAAAAATCCCACTTCACTCTTTTCTGCTCTCGACTACCGATTACTCTACAATCTCATAATCAATGCTTAACTTCCGAATGGCACGGAAAGCCGAACTCGTCGATTTTCCATCTACCTCAATATCAATAGGACTTCCATCTAATAAAATATCGGTCAATTCAGTTGCTAAAGAGCCATCAACGCTAGCGTATTCTTCTAGCATTTTAGCAATTGCCCGGCGGTCAGGTCGTGGTGCATCACAAGAAAGTAATTGAATAGTCATAATTATTATTTTGCTCAATATACGGAAGTATTTGTAAGAAACAATTTCAACCATATAGGCACTTAAATTATTTTGAATGAAAAAAGAATAATTTAAAACGAAAAGCTTAGTTTTGTTGACAAGAGTAAAATAGAAAAGCTAAAACGATGGAAGACAAAAACACAGAGCAGGATAAAGCGGTCTCCACCTCTTCTGGAGAAGGTAAAAAAAAGACAGTAAAACGGAAAGCTCCCAAATGGCTAAAGGCACTTGAAGCGCAGAGTTGGCAAGCGGAGTTATTGATATCAGGTTTGGTGATAGCAGGTTTACTGCAATTACCTGATATTTTTATTCATTGGTGCGAAGGTTATATTTTAGAGTCGAATGAGATGGGCTTTATGTTTTTGAGTTTTGCTTCCATGTTTTTGTTGGCAGGGATTGATAGTTTGATTTTATTCTTTGGATTTCATTTTATTTTTCGAAGTATTTGGATTGCTTTATTGGGACTTAATTCTGTTTATCCTGATGGAATAGACGTAGGTTCTACCAACGGAGGAGGACCTAAGATTTGGAAAAAAATGAAGGAAAAATATCCGAGCTTATCTAACTATAACCAAGAGCTTGATGATAATTGTAGTCTTGTGTTTTCGGTAGCAACAGTTACCATTATTTTTGTGACGTCTATATCGGTACTTATATTATTGATCTATCAACTTTTTCAATTATTGATTGCTGTTTTTCCAGTGATGTCAAACTATGTTATCCATATAGTAATTGGTATTTATGTGCTATTTACCTTATCCTCTTTGGTTATGCAGTATTTGATGAAGAAATATCCTGATAATAAAAGGATCGAAAAATACTCATTAGCTTATGGTGATGCTATTGGAAAAGCTTTTTCACTTTATGTATTTGAGCAAGCGATTGGTTATATAACGTCTATCCTTTTTTCTAATGTGAAATCAAAATACTTTATAGTTGTTCCATTAATTTTTGGTTTTTTTATAGGAATGGCTGGCGGTAGACATATCAATTCCAATCCAGTTTATGATAACTTTGGTGCGGATGAATACTTTACTTTCAATAATAAACCGTTTAAAACTTTTCCATTTAATTATGAAAATTTGAAACAAGAAAATGTTCGAATTTTTACGCCAATTATTCCTGCTGATATTATTTATGAAGATGTGTTGAAGGTTTTTATTCCGACTATTGAACGAGAAAAAAAACATATGGATTTGGTAGAATGGGGCTTATTGAAAAGAATAAAAAACATAGGTGCTGCTAGAGATTCTCTACATGAAATAAACTTACAGCGGTATATTAACTTCAATCAAATTTTTGTAAATGATGTCGTTTGCTCAAATTTAGACGTTCAATATTATACGCATCCGAATGCACAAGAAGAAGGTATCTTGACTTATATTCCTGCAACAAAATTTAAGAAGGGAAAAAATATATTAGAGATTCGGAAAAATTATTTTTCGGAAGATGGTGTGCAGAAGATTGTCAAAATTCCATTTTATTTTGAGAGAAAAAATTAAGTTATAATGTCTAATAAAGAATCTTCTTTTTCGGTTGAACATTTTTATGACTCGTTATCAAGTGAATACCACTTTGTCTATGCAGATTGGTATGAGTCGATGGAAATACAATCGAAGAAACTAGATCGACTGATAAAAGAAAACTCTATTCAATCTTCCAAAACGATTTTAGACTGTTCTTGTGGAATTGGAACGCAAGCGATAGGACTCGCAAAATTGGGATATAAGGTGTTTGCAACAGACCTTAGTTCAAAATCAATTGAACGAGCTACATTCGAATCTGAAAAAATGAATGTACCTGTTTCCTTTGATGTGGTAGATATGAAAGAGTTAGAACAAAAAGTTGCAGGCAGATTTGATGTGGTGTTGTCCTGTGATAATTCGTTGCCGCATATACTAGAAGATGACGATCTGGTTTTGGTCGGAAAAAATATACTTTCGAAATTGAATTCGGCTGGAATATTTATTGGAAGCATTCGAGATTATGATCGACTTTTACAACGAAAACAACGATCAACAAATCCTGTCGTTAGTGTAGTAGAAAATAAAAAAACAATAACATTTCAATTATGGAATTGGAAGGAGGATAATACTTACATCGTCAATCACTATACGGTAAAAGAGCAAAACGGTGTATGCGAAACCACGCTAAGAAAAACAAAGTACAGAGCCTATACTCGAAAGGAAATAACGAACTGTTTTTTAAAAGCAGGATTTGGAAAGGTGGATTGGTTGATGCCAGATGAATCGGGTTTTTATCAACCAATAATTCTTGCTCGAAAATAAAATCTATTGTTCAATAAACTGGAGTAAATCCTCCATTGCCTCAAAGTTTTGGAAAACCGTTTTTGCTCCTAGTTTTTTCAGTTTGCCATCATTCAAAATATCAATACCGATAAAAGGGATGCCTAGTTGTTTACAGGTTTTGAAATCCCATTCTCCATCTCCGAAATAAATGATTTTTTCAAAATTAGTGTTGTGTTTTTCTTTCGCTTGCTCAATGGCATGTTGTGTAATTTGTGCTCTAGTTTTAAAATAATTGCTATTCGAAAAAGGAATGTCCGAAGGATCAATACCAATAGCATCAAGTTTGACGAGGGCGGATTCTTCCCATGCTCCTGTGCCGATACCGATGGCATAATTTGGCTGTGCTTTAAGATGATTGAAAAAAGAGCTTGCACCTTTTACTTCTTGAAATAAAGATGGAGTACTTTCTTTTGCAGCTTTTAATTTTTGAACCAAAAGCTGTTTCATTTTTTGATACTCTACGGCATTTGGCAAGCGGTTCCAGTTAGTTAAAATAATTTCTTCTGTAATTCCCCAATCTGTTACGTTTTGTAAAAGCTCCCAACGTTGTTGACTTAGGTCGATGTCAAAACAAGTTTCAAAGGCTTGAATAAAGCATTGGTCATCTACTTTTTTGGTGTCGGCTAAAGTGCCATCAATGTCGAAGATTAAGAGTTTCATTGTTAAATTATCTTAGTTTTTTATTTTTCTTCTTTTGCCTCAGCAGCCACATCGAATAATTGAACAGCGATATTGGAAACCGTTTGCAAAGCACCTGATGTATTTGATAGTACAATAATCGTCGTATGTTGTTCGGGCAAAAGCATAAACATGGAAGAGCAACCTAGTTGACCACCCGTATGTCCAAAAATATTTCCATACTTTGGGTTCTCGCCATATAAGTACCAACCAAAGCCATATCCATTCCCTTCTTTTTTCAGACCCATATCTTTGATCATAAGTTCTAAAGTGCTAGCTTCAATAAAAGTATTGTCTAAAATTGCATTCCCAAATTTTAACAGATCGCTAGGCGTAGAATAAAAACCACCAGCAGGAATACGGTCGCTAAGACTTGTCGTGGGGGCAATTTTTATCTTACCTTTCTTTTTTTTGTGATAAAAGCTAGCTTTGTTTTTATACTTTTTACTCATGTATTCAATTCCTGTTTCACTCATGCCTGCCTTATCCAAAATATTGATTTGAATATATTCTTCATAGGTCATTCCCGAAACACTTTCAATCAATAGACCCAAAACGACATAACCATAAGATGTATAATTGAATGCTTCCCCAGGTGTAGCAATCAAATTTCTATCTTGAAAAACGCTAGCAGCAGCGCTTAAGTTTGGATAGTCTGTTTTATTATTGGCTTCCCTTTTGGACTTATAGGCACCGATGCCCGACGAATGACTTAGTAAT
>JAHDIP010000361.1:0-3064 GCA_020630735.1 Saprospiraceae bacterium
ATATATACTGTTATATTTCATTTTTGATTTGACTGAGCAGCGAATCTAATCAACCTTATGTTAATAAATAGCCAACTATTTACTATTTGGTCTTTTTAAGGACTATACAAACTTCTCAATGAATTCAAATTTATCAACTCCTGAAGAGCCCAATAAACAAAGATGGTCAGATTATATACTGATCTTATTTGCTGTCATAGCTTTATTGCTTCCTTTTATAGCAAAATACTATCAGCGTTTAGATACTACTCTCCTATTCAAATCAATAGTTGCCAAACAATATCACGTTTCTAAAAAGACCTTACTTCGATGGGTTAAATTGTTCTGTCCTAAACAACTTGCTTCGCGATTAATCAAACAAAAAAGAATTACTTTGTTTGAGATACAACACTATTTTGGTCATCCTAACGATTATCCATTAGATTCTAAAAATCGACCGATCAGAAGTAAAGCAAATTTAGAGCGTGCTTTCAAGATTTCACAATCAACACTTTTGAGAATAATTGCCCTTTCAACAAATTGTAAAGCAGACTTGGGTATGACTATAGAGGAATATAATTCTATGAAGATATTTCCTCCAAAATATGCTCAATTGATTTTTCAGTTTGTAAAAAACAATAGATCGGCTAAATATTGAATTTTCCGAGCCTTTACACGTCTTTATCTGCAACAATGATATTTATCTCCGATTATTGTAGTTTTAATTAAAACTATCTCGATCATGGAATCACAAGTAACTGTAGGCTTCAAAGTTCCTGCACTTGTAAAGAAAAACATAGACAATACAGCTAAAGAATATGGAATGGATACCTCTTCTTATTTACGATCAATTTTGCTTGATAAGCACAAACGATTAGCCAAGGTAATGCATACTCCTGACGAGCTTTTATTGGCATCTGAAGATGCTGAACAAATTCTACATTTAGCTTCATCCCTACAGAAGAAACATTCAAAAGAATCGGTATCTCATATTCTAATTGCTGCTTTGAAAATGGCAAAAGAACATGAAACCTATATTCTTAGTAACAAACTCAAAAACTTTTTTCAATGAAAAATCTACAATTTATTTTTCTAATGCTATTGTTCCTTCTTTTAATAGTCATTACCTGCTTTCTTTCGCATAGTAAAAACCTTATGTATAGAAAGAACAAATCTTTACTAGAAGAAAATAAAGCACTCTCGAACGAAGGTCAACATTTTAAATTATTGAATACCAATTTGAGAAATCAAGTGAATTATCTTACTAACCAATTAAATTTGGGTGGACTAAAAAGATAGCTTATAGCCCTTCTTAATGAATGTTAATTT
Organism: Saprospiraceae bacterium; assembly: GCA_020630735.1. GTDB lineage: Bacteria > Bacteroidota > Bacteroidia > Chitinophagales > Saprospiraceae > JAHDIP01. Next base: position 1,309 of record JAHDIP010000361.1, read on the forward strand.
CAAAGTGTTGCTAGTTCTTTTTTGAATTTTTCTAATGCTAAGTACTCTGGTTTTAAAGCGTCAAATTTATGACTAAATCTATTTTTTATTTTTGCATTGAATTTTGCTCTTAAAGCTGTGCCCGAAGAAAGGTAATTTTCTTTAATCGTTTTTGTATTATCATAACCAACCCAACGGTCTGGATGATCATCTTTAAAAGCTTCTTCTAAAAAATTATCTGAACTATGGATAAACCTCTCAATAATCTGATTTTCTTTTTGATTTATATTTTTATTCATCTGTACTAGTCTAGCTTCTTGTTCTTCTTTATGTCTTTCTTCTTCTAGTCGCTTTTTTCTTGCCTCTTTCAACTTTTTATCTTTCTCTAATTCTTTACTTTTATAATTTTGTTTAATGGCATTAAGTAATAAGCCCTGCGGGTTCAATACATTTCCCTTTAAAATCATGTGATTTGTGTAATCAATTTTTTCTAAGAGGTATTCATCTAAGGATCTTCCTTTCGAGACAATTTCTTTTCTAATCTGTTCTTGATCTATCGTATTAAACCCTTCTCTATATATCTTTTTAGCTTGTTCTTCTTGAAAACCAATCTTAACAAAAGATTCAATAACACTTTTACTATAGGGATAGTTGATATCATTTACCTCTAAAGATTGTGGTTCTTCAAATAATTCTTTCTGACCGTCTCGTTTATTCTCATAATTCTTGAACATATAAAAGATAAGATATTTAACCCTTCTCCCCTCTCGTTCTTCTTTTAATTCAAAATAAATATCTGTCTCTCGTTTTAGTTCTTTTTGAGCGTGTTTTAAAACTCGATTTTTAAATATTTTGTATTCTTCGTATTTGTGTAACCACTTTCCATTTTCATTTTTATAGGATACACCTATTAGTTCTCTAAAATGGCTGAGCTCATATTGAGCCTTGCCTTTATACTGATTCAACTTTAATAATTCATATATTCTTATTGAATAACCACTTTTCAACGATAATACATTACCAAATCGATATCGAGTGAAATATTCATTCAATTGCAGTAATTGCTTTTTTATATCATTGGTAAATTCAAATGTTATTGTTCCTTTTCCTGGATCTGCATCAACTCTAGTAAACCAAGATATCATCGTCCATCCTCCATCAGGTCTTCTTATGTCTAATGGTTTAGAATGAATATTATGTACCACTTCTCGTACAACTTCGTAAACACTACCCCACTTCTTATCATTACTTCCTTTTAAGGCAGCTTCTACTTCTTTTATCTTTATAGTAGTTTGATTCAAATGCATCGTATCTCTATCAACAAGAGATGCTAAGAAAATAATAAACTTTTGCTCTCTTACAGAAAGATGATATTTACTTTCTATAAGGTTATTTGATTTGACAATAAGTTTATTCTTATAATTAATATCCATCATGTTTGCTCATCTTATCCTGCAATATTAACCAAAAAGGTGAACAAAAAAAAATGACTTTTCACCCTTCCCATAAAACATTCACCTTTAACCCATCTTTTGTGCACCTTTAACCCATAAAACGTTAACCTTTAACCCATCTTTTGTGCACCTTTAACCCATAAAACGTTAACCTTTAACTTATTAAACACCTGAATATCAATATGTTAGAGAGTGTCTAAACAATAAATATAATAAAAGAATAAAAACAACAAAGGAATATAAAATTAGAATTATGTTGCTTTTTTTTTGAAAAATTATAACAATACAAGGAAAATAACTAACTATTTCTCACTGGAGAAACA
>JAHDIP010000361.1:3164-4836 GCA_020630735.1 Saprospiraceae bacterium
CACTGGAGAAACAAAGGTGAATATAAAAGGGGTAATTAAACTGTTTTCCCATAAAACGTTAACCTTATTTGCATATTTCTTTACGAGAAAGTTGTTTTTGGAGAGTTTTCTTAGGAAAAGGATGTGTAATTAAAGATAAAACACCCATAAAATAGTCACCTTTAAAAAATAAGTATATTTCTGTCCTAAGTATGTGAACCTTTAGATTTGTTATACAATGGGAGCAAAGACGATTAATTAATCTAAGTAGCGGAAGATCACGAGTCGAAAGCAGACATATAGTGAAGTGGGATTTTAATTTAAAATGGAAGAAAGAAATATCATTCTATACCAGAACAATCTCTTTTATCGCACCCCTACTCTCTGTTCCTCTATATCTGCAACTTAAGTTAATTATTGATTTGATGAATTTTGATTACTCAATCAATTCAACGCTTCCTTCACTTACCAATTAACTATCTTAGATTTTGGCCGAGAAGTCTATTTATATTTTGCTACAAATTCCTCAAGAGCTTTATTGATAAGTTCACTTTGCGTTTTGCATTCTGCTCTAAACTTAGTAACCTTGATTACATCAAGTTGCACTTTCAAGTCTTCTGGGATATCTGCAAAGATTCGTTCATACTTTACTCCCGCTTTTTTGTAAGTAGGTCTACCCTGCTTTTTAGGAATTTTTGCTTCTTGAATAACAGGTTTTGGGATAGGTGTCCTAACCTTTTTACTTTTATTGATATTACTGAGGCGATCAGAAAGACCAAGTTTTTTATTAGACATAATTTATTAGATTAAAATAAAATAAGAATAAACAAATATACTAATTTTAGTTTAAAAATATTATTTCCCTTCTATTTGGTCAAGTAATTCATTGGCAAGTGCGGCTATTTCTGCTTTAGCCTTTTCGTCATTGGTAGAAAAGATAGAATCATGGAAGCCTAAACAACGTTCAAATTCTACTCTTTTCTTTACTTCTGTCTTAAAACAGTAGATTCCTTTATCTTCAATATGTTTTCGAATATCGGCAGTATGCGTGCTATTTGGGTTTCCCATATTGATTACTACACCAGAGCGGAGCATAGGTTTAGATACCTTTGCTTCTTCGATCATCTGTAAGGTTCCCTCTATTGCAAACATATCGAATACTGCTGGTTTTGTAGGAACTAATACATAATCTGACATTTGGAAGATTTCACTCAGGTTTGTTGACAGATAAGGAGGAGTATCTATCAATAATATTTGGTATTGATCTATCTTTTGTAGGTCTGAAAAAGACTCGAAGCTACTTCTGGGGATTAGGTGAAGATTACCATATTGGTTATTTTCTCCAAAAGTGTTCACCAATGTTGTGATACTACCTTGAGCATCGGCATCAACAATTGCGCAAGAAACTCCTTCCATTGTGTAATATGCTGCTAAATGAGCAGCAAGAGAAGATTTACCAACTCCTCCTTTCTGATGAGTAATAGGAACTAAAATAGGCATAGTATGAATTTAATTTTTACTTGTTACTAAATGAGATCTCTAGATTTGAGATGCAAAAGTAGGTTTTTACTTTTAATCAAATAATATTTTTAACTAAAAATATTTTATTAGTTTAAACTAATAAAATATTAATATTGCAAAAATCTAGGATGCATATGATTTTAGCGTTAAGTCTGAATTGGTCGGAATAAGG
>JAHDIP010000064.1:0-8401 GCA_020630735.1 Saprospiraceae bacterium
TGAGAGGGATAAAGTTAGAGAGAAATTTCTCTAACTTTACCCTACTCGATTTTATAATATTTTATTCTTCAATGCCAGAGTCTTTTGGCTTAGATACTAAATGTATCCTTATCTGCTGTAGCTTGAAAATATTCCCAAGCTTTTCTTGCCAATTTATCTGTTAGTTGTTCGATATAATAACTCCCTGCGGCAGGATCATTTACCCGATCAAGATAACTTTCCATTTTCAAAATATGTTGAACATTTCGAGCAATACGTCGACTAAACTCATTTGCTTCTCCTTCAAATGCATTCGAAGGTAAGACTGTGAGTCGATCTACACCTGCAATAGCAGCAGACATTGCTTGAGTGGTAGAACGAATCATGTTGGTATTTGCATCTTCATTATGAGAGGAAGCGGCCAATTGTGCATCTATATATATATGATGAATAGCTTCTGCATCATAACCTTTCAATACATTAGCCCAAAGTAGTTTCAATGCACGTATTTTTGCAATACTTATAAAATAACTGGTGTCAACAGCTACTAGAAATTGTAAAGATCGACTACTAGTATTTACAGAAACTCCTTTCTCTAGCAAATTCGACAAATAAGCATTCCCATGATAAATACAAGCTGCTAATTCTTTTGTTACTTGTTGCCTTTTTTTACAAAAAGGTCGAGCATCAATAGTTCCTATGTTGAATCCTTGTATCTGTTCAGCACAAAAGCTGATAGCATCTGCTAATTGAGCAGTAGTTGCATTCTTGAAATGAATCGAGCCTTTCAATGTAGAAGATACATTACCGTATTTTTGAAAATGTTTATGTAACTCTTGTACAAAATGGAAGGGCTCTATATTACTTACCTCAAAATGCGTCGAGATATACGAATGCTCGACAGTATCAAAAAGTATATTAAATGCTTCGTTGGATAGAGGAGTATCTATTTTTAATAATGGTGCATTGACACCTTCTGATAAAATTTCTAACAGCAATATATTTGATGCCTTGAGATCAGTCACAGTAATAGTTTCACCAATCATCCAATCATTTAGCATTTGATTAGACTTAACTATCGGAGCTTTGGTTTGAGATAAATCATCGGCATGGGCAATAGGAGAAATGTTTATATCATCCAGTTGGAAGTTAAGTTCTTCCATTGCTTTTCCTTTTAAATCTTTCTCAACCTTGGTGAGCCATTCTTCTTTTGAGATAGGGGAAAAAGCATCAAATAGGTTTTTATTATTAGCCATAGATTTTTTCTATTGAAGTTATTGGTTTTTTGGCGGAAATAACCGATTAATTGGCAAGAACAAAGGTACATTTTATCATTCGAATTATACAGCTAAAAATATCACATTTGTACTGAACTATTTTGGAATAATTTGGTTATCTTTGTAACTAATACGTTCATCTTTAGATTTAATCTAAATAACAACAAGCGTTTTTGATATGGAAAAGAGATTAATTTATTTGGATAATAATGCGACAACACCTACTGATCCTAGAGTTGTCGAAGCTATGTTACCTTACTTTTATGAAAAGCCAGGTAATGCAGCTAGTCGTAACCACCCTTTTGGTTGGGCGGCTGAAGAAGCGGTTGATTATGCTAGAGAGCAAATCGCTAATTTGATCAATGTTGATGCTAAAGAAGTCATCTTTACTTCTGGAGCAACAGAATCAGATAATCTGGCTCTCAAAGGAGTCTTTGAAATGTATAGCCGAAAAGGTAACCACATTATCACCCTTAAGACAGAGCATAAAGCAGTACTTGATGCTTGTGGCAAAATCGAGAAAATGGGGGGTGAAGTTACTTATCTTGATGTAGATCGAGAAGGCTTAGTCAACTTAGAGGAACTCGAAGCTGCTATAAAAGATAATACCATCATGATTTCGATCATGTGGGCAAATAACGAAACAGGCGTTATCCAACCCATGAAAGCAATTGGTGATATTTGTAAAAAGCATGGTGTTCTATTTATGAGTGATGCTACACAGGCTATTGGAAAGATTCCTGTTGATCCAAAAGAAATAGGTATTCACTTAATGGCCTTTACATCGCATAAGATGTATGGACCTAAAGGTGTTGGTGCTTTATTCGTAAATAGAAAAAATCCACGGGTTAAAGTAACTGCTCAGATGGATGGCGGTGGTCACGAAAGAGGGATGCGTTCTGGTACATTAAATGTTCCTGCTATTGTTGGTTTTGGAAAAGCTGCCGAAATAGCTGGTCAAGAAATGGCTAAAGATGCAGAACGATTAAGCAAATTGCGTGATAAACTAGAAACAGCACTAAAAGGAAAATTAGAAGAAGTATATGTAAATGGTAGTGTCGAGCATCGTATGCCACACGTTACCAATATTTCGTTCAAGCATGTCGAAGGTGAGGGCTTAATGATGACCTTTAACCAAAATATTGCGGTATCTTCTGGTTCTGCTTGTACGTCGGCTTCATTAGAACCGTCTTACGTTTTAGTCGCTTTAGGTTTAGGAGATGATTTAGCACATTCTTCTATCCGATTTAGCTTAGGGCGTTTTACAAAAGAAGAAGATATTGATTACACCATAGAAGCAATGGCGAAAGGTGTAAATCATATGCGTGACCTTAGCCCAATTTGGGAGATGTATAAAGATGGTGTAGACCTCGAATCTATCGAATGGTCTGAACACTAAGTAACGGTCAAATAATAACTTCCCGATTTGTGGCTGGTATTTTAGAGTTAATATTTCGTCGAAAATACTCGTGATAGCTGGGCTATCACTGCGTTTTTCTCCTTATCTAAACTCAAAAATTCTATAGCCAAAATGCGGAACTTATTTTTTACCCGTTACTAAATTGAATTTTAAAATTCTGTTTTTTTTATAAAAACTAAAAATATAGATTATGGCTTATTCAGAGAAAGTATTAGAACACTTCAAGAATCCACGAAATGTAGGAACGCTTGATAAGAATAGTAAAAATGTTGGTACTGGTTTAGTAGGTGCTCCTGAATGTGGTGATGTAATGCGTCTGCAAATTGAGGTAGATGATGAAACTGGAGTTATCAAAGATGCAAAATTCAAAACCTTCGGTTGTGGTTCTGCTATTGCGTCTTCTTCTTTAGCTACCGAATGGCTAAAAGGAAAATCAGTAGACGAAGCCTTAGCAATTGACAATATGGATATTGTTGAAGAACTAGCGCTACCTCCTGTAAAGATTCACTGTTCTGTGTTAGCTGAAGATGCTATCAAAGGTGCTATTGCTGATTACCAAGAGAAAAATGGTATGGAAGTAACTGCTAAAGTTGAAAGCCACTAGTGCGACTAGTCCGAATTAGTTGAGCAGTATTTCTTCGTTTTTTCACCCGAAATTGACCCAAGACAATTGTTCAATTATTTAGGCGGTAGATCATTAGGCTAACGATTTTTAAATCAAAAGGTAAATTTTATGTTATTTGTAGCAGATAGTGCAAAAGCTCAAGTTGCTGAAATCAAGAAAGGCGAAAGTCTTGGCGATGATTACTTCGTGCGCGTAAGTGTCACGAGTGGAGGTTGTTCTGGTCTTTCCTATAAAATGGATTTTGATAACGAAACGCAACCAAACGATCAAGTCTTTGAAGATAATGGGGTAAAAGTCGTTACGGATTTAAAAAGCTTTTTGTACTTATGTAATACAACACTTGAGTTTTCAGGTGGATTGAATGGAAAAGGATTTTACTTTAATAATCCGAATGCTTCTAGAGAGTGTGGATGTGGCGAAAGTTTTGCGGTCTAGTAGTTATCGTTCCGATAAAAAATAAAAAACTCCGAAGGCAATTGTCTTCGGAGTTTTTTTATGTTAGGCTTTATGGTTTATAAAGACTTAACTGCCTCTAAATTCTACAGGAACATTTGGACATGTACTTAAAACCATTTTATAGTAAGGTCAATAAGTTGTTGTACTCGTTTGTTATAAGGTGGCATCATCAATTTGTTTGCACTAAATCGAGTATGCTGTTTCAAAACAGCTCGTTCATTAGAGAAAGCTTTGAAACCAAAAATACCATGCGATTTTCCAATACCACTATTATTGATTCCGCCGAAAGGTAAATTTGCATTCATAAAGTGTAAAACACTTTCGTTGATACAAGTACCACCAGCACTTGTATTATCCATTATTTTGTTGATGTTTTTATTACTTCCACTATAAATATACAAAGCCAGCGGTTTTTCCTTAGCATTGATAACACTTAACGGTTCATCCAAAGCACTATAAGTTTGAATAGGTAAAACTGGCCCGAAGATTTCTTCCTTCATAATATTGGCATCCATACTTACATTCGTCAAAATCGTAGGTGCAATATAGTTTTGGCTATCGTCAAATTGAGCACCCATTTCAACTTTAGCACCTTTCGAAATTGCATCTTCTACCAAGCCTTTTACACGTTGATAGTGTCGAGCATTGACCATTCGAGCGTAGGATTCAGATTGCTTTTTGTCTTCGTCGGACTCACCATAATATTGCGCAGTCTTTTTCTTGAGCAATTCAATAAATTTATCTTTCTTGCTTTCGTGTACATATAGATAATCAGGAGCAATACAAATCTGACCATTATTCATAAACTTCGCCCAAGCGATTTTACTCGCTGCTTCATTGAGGTTGGCTGTTTCATCAACAATAGTTGGCGACTTTCCTCCTAGCTCTAATGTAACAGAAGCTAAATGTTCCGCTGCAGCACGCATCACAATTTTACCAATCTGCGGACTACCTGTAAAGAAAATATGATTGAACGGCAATTCTAATAAGCCAGAAGCTACTCTGTGATCACCTTCAAATAAAGCCACTTCGTTTTCGTCAAAAATATCATTAACGATTTTCTTCATGATAGCAGAAGAATGCGGTGTATGTTCCGACGGTTTTAAGATCACACAATTTCCAGCAGCGATAGCAGAAATAAGTGGACAAAAAGTTAAGTTAATTGGGAAGTTCCAAGGCGAAATAATTAGTACCACACCTTTAGCTTCGTAAACGATCTTAGAACTTGTACCCAAAAGCGTCATTGGAGTAGAAACTTTAGTTGGGCGCATCCATTTACGTAACTGACCACAGGTATGCTTGATATCTGTGGTAATTGGTAGTATTTCAGTAAGATCTACTTCACTACCATGTTTTCTAAAGTCATTATAAATAGCCTGATGAATTTCTTTTTTATACTTTAAAATCGCATCATGTAGTTTATTAAGTTTGGCAATACGTTCGACAGCAGTAGTATTAGCAACATTTTTTTGGTTGGCTTGTTGGAGTTTGAATATACGTTCCAACTCTGCTTGTTGTACAGCTTGTTTTTTATCAATAGTATTAACAGTCATAATTGATATATTTTTATATTCCTTACAATATACGATTTTTCTATCAAACATTAAATAGCGACAAACGTAAGACTAAAAAGAACAGACTAGCTAAACCACCAATGACAGTGGCGAAGATGGCAAAAACTTTACTTATCTTTTTATAAGAATCAGGATTGGAACGAATTTTTAATAGACTAGCAATGCCAAGTACTAAAGTAATTGGTCCCAAAATCAAAAAGATAAAGCGCAGACTTTCAGGAATGATAAATAATAAGGTTGCAATTGCTGCAATAAATCCAAGTAATGAAAACGTTTCGATTGGCTTTTTATCATTTTTGATAGCTTGCATCTTTTTTTGAATTTTTCGTTCGATATATTTTGCTTTCCACTTTTGGAAACGGTTGAGTTTTGGAGCTTTAGTTGTTTTGCTAATTGCTTTTACTTCTTTTTTAGAAGGAGTATTTTCTTGAAGAACAAATGCTGTTGCCTGCTTAGGCATAAAGCAACTAAATACTAAAAGTACTAGGAATACAATTTTTAATTCTACTTTCATAATGAATAATTTTGCAAAGTTGGGTGAATGTTTCTAAAGTCAATTATTTTTTGGAGACCCTATCCAAATCTCGTTTGGCGCCATCTGAGTCAGGGAATAAAATACTATTCAAGGTAAAAAAAGTTTTTGCTTTTTCATACTCTTTATTGTTGAAATAGTAATAGCCTTTTATTTGGATCAAGCTTTCGTCGTACGTTTTTTCCTTTAACTTTTCCATTGTTTTTTTGTCAAATACTATCGCCTCAAAAGTTTGATTACTGATGAAGTCAAGTGTATTTTTATAAGCTCTTTTTTGTTCGTCTGTACCCGTCAGTCTAATTTTTATGAAATGACTTATATCTGTATAATCCGTTTGATCTGAGTTAGCAAGAATTGAAATAATGTACCCTGCATCTTTGTACCACATCAGTTCACCTCTTACGCCGTAGTAACCGCCCAAGTGACCTATTATTTCTTTATCATTATTTTTACTGATTCCTATTCCGTAGCCATAATGCCCATAATAGGATTTTATCTTGGGTGAAAACATTAAAGTTTTCGTTTCTTGTTTCAAGAGTTTATTATCCAATAAACCATTATAAAATTTGATCAAATCATTAGAGGTTGAATAAGTACCACCGGCAGGGGAACTTCCTAAGTTTAGATGGTAGTTGGTTTTCCACCAGTCCTGTTCGTTGCTTGGTCGTACATAACCAGTAGCAAGCTTGGGAATTATTTCGGTCAACTTCCAGATATTTGTATCCTCCATTTTTAAAGGATCGAAAATATACTTTTGGAGATAGGCTTTATACGATAAATTACTAACAGCTTCAATGAGATAGCCTAAGGCAATATATCCTACATTGCTATAACTATTTTTACCAATAACAGCTCTATTAATTTCTATTGTTTTGTATAAAGGTAAATAATCATCTAATTCAAGAAATTCAAATTTGGGTGACTGATCAAAGTCTTTATGAAACCACAAAGGCAAGCCACTCGAATGAGTAAGTAATTGGTGTACGGTTACAGAATCTCTAACATATTGGTTTGGAAAATCTGGAAGATACTTTCCGATAGGTTGATCTAAACGAATGCGACCTTGTTCGTATAATTGTAAAGTCGCAACAGCTGTAAATAACTTTCCTATCGATGCAGTATTGAACTTCGTATTTTTATCAATTGGAACTTGATGTTCTCTATTAGCCAATCCATATGCTTTTTCTAAAACAATTTTCCCATCTTTCGAAATGCAGATGCCAACACTAAATTTTTCATCTTTCGATAAATCGTTTAGATAATGTTCTATGCTTAGAATAGTCGAATCTAATTGACAATAAATGGATGTAGCATTAAATGTCAATAAGATGATGATTGCTGTAATTGCTTTCATGAAAAGTAAATTAACTTATTAAGTTACAGCAGCCTTGCGTACAATATTATGCAGAAGGCCTGGGAAAAACCGTTTTACTTTTACCGCCAAGGTTTCTGTTCCTCCTATGGTTACTTCATACTTGTCTCGTTTGATAGCGTTCAAAATATGTTGGGCACATCGCTCAGGAGTCATGCCTTTTCCCGTAGCATTATCCATTGTGTTTTGAGCAGAGCCATCTCCGACAAGGGCATTTTTAGAAATATCAGTGCGGATATATCCTGGACAAACAATTGTTACTTTTACATTATCGTCATGGTGTTCCATTCGCAACGCATCAAAGAAACCATGTAAAGCATGCTTGGCACCACAATAGCCAGAACGTAATGGGGAAGAGAATTTACCCATCAAACTAGTGACGACCGAAAAATGCCCACTTTTTTGTTGTATAAAATGGGGAAGTAGTGCTTTGGTCAGCGCAACAGTACCTAGATAATTGATATCCATTAAGCGTTTATAGACATCCATATTAGTATCTACAATCAATGAACGTTGACTAATACCGCCGTTGTTGATCAAGATGTCTATTTTGTTGAAATGGGCTAAAGCCTCATTTACTTTATCTTCCATTTCATCATGTTTGGCTAGATCGAGCGGCAAAACGAGGACATCATTATCTGCTAATCCACATTGTTTTTTTACTTTGTCTAATTCTGTTTTTCTTCTGGCAGAAAGAATTAACTTTGCACCAGCTTTGGCACATTCATGAGCGATAGCTTCACCTATTCCCGATGATGCGCCTGTTATCCAAACGACTTTATCCTTAAATGCTGTCATAGTATTTTTTTTGTAAAAATAGTAAAATGAAATTTATAAAAACAGAAAAAGCACCATTACCCGCAGGACATTATTCACAAGCGGTAGAAGCCAATGGTTTTATCTTTGTTTCTGGACAATTGGCTGTTCACCCAATTACTAGAGAAAAAATGAATGGTCCTATTGAAGAACAGGCTTTATTGGCCTTAGAAAATGTAAAAGCAATAGTAGAAGCTGCGGGAAGTAGTCTCAACAAAATTGTTAAAACAACTGTTTATGTTTCCGATATTGAACAATGGGGAAAAGTGAACGAAGTATATGCAACATTCTTTGGCGACCACAAACCTGCTCGTGCAATTGTACCAACGAGAGATTTACATTATGGCTTG
>JAHDIP010000064.1:8501-28450 GCA_020630735.1 Saprospiraceae bacterium
GGTTCGATAATAATTTTCATGCGTTCCCAAACCAAACGCATCGCATTAATTATTTCATCTTCTTCAACACGAATGATCTTTTCAACGAATTGCTGAATGATTGGAAAGTTTTGATCGCCTAAACAAGTACGCAAACCATCTGCAATAGTTTGTGGATTGATGCTTGGCATAATGCGACCATTTTGTAAAGAGTGATAAGCATCGTCAGCACCGAAAGGTTCGCCACCGATGATTTTCGTTTGAGGAGAAAGATAATGTGCGGCTAATGCGGTACCAGCAATCACGCCACCACCTCCAACAGGTGTCAATACATAATCTAAATCTTTATGCTCATCAAATAACTCTTGAGCAGCCGTTCCTTGTCCGATGATAACTTGCAAATCATTAGAAGGATGAAGGAAAGTAGCACCTGTTTCAGCAACTACTTTTGTGGACATCGCTTCTCTTGCTGCTTGTGTCGATTCACATTCGATTACTTCAGCACCATAATCGAGTACAGCTGCTTTTTTGATTTTGGGTGCATTCTCAGGCATCACAATGTAGGCTTTGATTCCTGCACTTTTTGCTGTTAAAGCAATAGCCTGGGCAAAGTTGCCAGAAGAGTGGGTGGTAATACCTTTTGCTTTTTGTTCATCGGTCAATTGCAAAGCGGCATTCATAGCACCACGCAATTTGTAAGCACCACCTTTTTGGAAGTTATCACATTTGAAATACACTTCTGCTCCACTCAATTGATTGAGTAGGGTAGAAGAAAGTACAGGTGTATTATGAATGTAAGGTGTTACGCGTTTTCGGGCTGCTAATACGGCTTCTTTAGTTGGAATCATGTTGATTGAAATTGACCAGTTGACGGATGACGTTCTAATTTGTTTGGTGGAATAATTGTTCCATGCATAGCGATGAAAACTCCAGCGTCTAAAACCTGTATGGCTCCAATCGCTACACCAATATTGATGGCAGCATCAGAATTGCTAAAGCGTTCAGGTCGCATTGCACCCGTCAAGATAATTGTTTTATTGGGAATATCAGAAAGAAACAGAGCAGTTTCTTTCATGGTATCAGTACCGTGTGTGATGATAACTTTAGAAGCATCTAATTGTTCAATCTTCTGTCGCATTAATGTGCGATCTTCTGTTGTAATTTCTAGACTATCTTTTTTCAATAAAGAGATGACCTCGTATTCAAATGTAGGATTTAGTTTTTCTAAAATACGATGTACAGCAGGTTCTGAAATTTCGAAAGCCCATCCCTTGGTTGTCTTCGGATAATCTTTATCTATCGTTCCTCCTGTTTGAATAAAGGTTATTTTCATGGATACACGGATTGAACACGGATTGAACACGGATTGAACACGGATTTATACGTTATAGGGAAATCCGTATAAATCCGTTTATGATCCGCTCAAATCCGTGTTAATAGTTTAACAAATCACCAATTGCCTTCTCTACCTTTTCTATTGAAGGAATCATTGTTTGTTCCAATGTAGAGTTGAGTGGAATCGCTGGCATATTTGCGGAGCCAATGGTACGAACAGGAGCATCAAGTGATTCGAAGCAATGCTCTTGAATTCTAGCGGCAATACTTTGCGCAAAAGTATTTTCTAGTGGCTCTTCGGTAATGACTAAGCATTTTCCATGTTTTCTTGTAGCGGCATATATCGCTTCTGTATCAAGCGGATGCAGTGTACGCAAGTCTACGATTTCGATTTGATCATTAAATTTTTTCGCAGCGTTCAATGCCCAATGTATACCCATGCCATAAGCAATTACAGCTAAGGATTCACCTTTGTCAATTGCTGTTTGATCAGCTTCTAAAGCGATACGAGCTTTTCCGAAAGGCACTACATAGTCTGCATCGGGTTCGATTGTTCGAGCAGCATCCGTTCCTTTTACTTTTGACCAATACAAACCTTTATGTTCTAAAATAACAACAGGATTCGGATCATAATAGGCCGCTTTCATTAAGCCCTTCAAGTCAGCTCCATTACTAGGATATGCAATTTTGATACCTCGAATATTACAGAGTACCGATTCTACACTTGACGAGTGATACGGACCTCCACTACCATAAGCACCAATTGGTACTCTCAAAATCATACTCACTGGCCACTTTCCATTACTCAAATAGCATGAACGACTTACCTCTGTAAATAACTGATTAAGACCTGGCCAGATATAATCTGCAAACTGTACTTCAACGATAGGTTTCAATCCAACGGCAGACATACCAACGGTACTACCAACAATAAAAGCTTCTTGGATTGGTGTGTTGAATACTCTGTTGTCACCAAAAGTTTGAGCTAGTGTAGCAGCTTCTCTAAAAACACCACCTAGTCTAGCCCCAACATCTTGACCATATAATAAACACTCAGGATGTTTATGCATTAATTCTTGAATGGCAAATAAAGCACAATCAACCATTACTTTCTCTTCACCATTTTCAGGCGAACGTTCTCCTTTTTCTTCCGTGATCGGTGTAGGTGCAAAATCATGTGTATATAAATCAGAAGGTTGTGGGTCTTCAGCTGCTAGTGCTTTTTCAAAATCAGCTAAGACGTTTTCACGTGCTTCTTTTTCAATTTCTTTAATTTGTTTGTCTGTAATACCGTCTGCTTTTAGCTGTTTTACAAACAAAGGATAAGGATCTCTCAATGCGTGTTCTTCTAAATCATCTCGATACCATTCTTTACGGACACCAGAAGTATGATGATTGAGTAAAGGTACTTTTGCATGAACAATAAATGGTCGACGTTCTTTTCTGATTGTAGCTATTACTTCTTTGATCGTTTGATAAGATTCGTAAAAATCACTACCATTAATGGTTCGAACTTCAACGCCATGAAAACCTTGGGCATAGCCCGTAGCATCCATGGCTCTTATCTCTCTAGCATGTGCCGAAATATCCCATTCATTATCTTGTACTAAATATAAAATCGGAAACTGTTTTAGTGCGGCCATTTGAAAAGCTTCAGATACTTCACCTTCTGTAATACAAGCATCACCAAGTGAGCAAACCACAATTGGTTTTTCGTTACCAACATCTTCAGCGATATTTTCTTTTTCTCTGTATTGAATACCCATTGCGATACCTGTAGTCGGAATAGCTTGCATTCCAGTAGCAGAAGATTGGTGTGGGATTTTGGGTTTGTCATCATCTCGCAAGCTAGGATGTGCGTAATAAGAACGTCCTCCAGAAAACGGATCATCTTTCTTTGCTAAAAGTTGCAACATCAAATCATAAGGCTTCATCCCGATACTAAGTAAGGTAGCGTCATCTCGATAGTAAGCAGACAAAAAATCTTGAGGTAGTAACTGCATTCCTGTTGCCACTTGGATTGCTTCGTGGCCACGTGAAGTCGCATGTACATATTTAGCAACCAATTTGAAGTTATCTTCGTAGACTTCAGTCATTGTTTTTGCTGTTACTAATAATCTAAACCCTTCTAATAATGTTTGTTCGCTGATGTTTGTTTTTGTCTTTAGCATAGTTGAACTTTTCCAAGTAGTGAAAAATATCTTTTCTCGCTACTCAGGATTTTGAAATATTTTCTGCAAGTTTCTATTTTCAAAAATATGAGGATAATGTTGTTTCATGATATCATAAATGAACTCTAATGGAACATCTTCAAAATGCCCATAATCTTCTACATAGGTCATGAAGACTTCACCTGTTTTATCAAATTCTTGAAAAAGCGAATCATTTTTGCCATCAAATTCTAATGGCGTAACATTGAGTCGTTCGCACAATTCTTTATTGAACGCTGGTGTAGATTTTACCCAAGCACCATTCAAGAAAACTTCAACGATACCATGTGGCACCATCTCATTCGTTTGTAAATATTCTTCAAATTGCTCTGTCGCAATATGGTTTTTGACTTTTGCAAAACGTAATCGAGTAGGAATGCCAACAGCTCTACAAAAGGTAATCATTAAAATTGCTTTATCAATACAATGACCAGATTTTTTTTGAAAGAGTGTTGATGCTTTATAAGAGGCTGCTTCAAAATTTATATTATAAGGATTGTATCTCCAAGTATCTCTTACAGCATAATAGAGTGCAACGGCTTTTTCTAAATCAGTAGAAAGCCCTTTAGTAGCTTCTTGAGCAAAAGAACGAATTTGTTCATTACTAAAATCAAAAAAGGCTGTTTCTTTTAAATAGGTTGATATGTCCACTTTTACTTTTTTATTGATTAGGGCACGCCATATTGGCCGAGCTATTTGTAGCTCCCTTTGGTCGGTGCTGCGCACTATCTCCTACGTCGATCCTACGACTATCTCTCGTGCGGATTAAGCTTTTTGCTTAAATTTATTGATGGCATTTCTAGTAAAATCAGAAAGCACTAATTGCCCGCTCATTGCTGCCCGTTCATCAAGGAGTTCATCCCAATGTTCGGTACCTTGCCAAAATGCTTTTTTCATTAGACGCATCGCTTCGGGATTCGACTTGGCTAATTTCTCAGCAAGTGTTTGAATCGCTGCATCCATTTCTTCTGCACTTTCATAGACCTCTGCAAAAAGACCATGAGTTTTTGCCCATTCAGCTGGTCGCCATTCGGTAGCATTGATGGCTAGTTGCGTCATAGCCGAAGTTCCTAGCTTTCGCTCTACTGCTGGACCTACAACAAATGGGCCAATTCCTACTGCTAACTCACTTAGTTTTACAGAGGCAAATTTAGTTGCATAGCAATAATCTGTTGCTGAAGCTACACCAACCCCTCCACCAACAGCTTTTCCTTGTACTCGTCCGATAATAAATTTCGGACACTTTCGGCACGCATTAATGACATTCGCGAAGCCTGAGAAAAATACTTTTCCAACTTCTAAGTTTTCGATAGAAATCAATTCGTCGAAACTTGCACCTGCACAAAAAGTACGTTCGCCAGCACTTTTCAAAATGATTACTTTGATGGCTTCGTTTTCGCCTGCTGCATCAATGGCATCTCGCAATTTGGCTAATAATTTTCCTGGTAGGGAATTATGTGCTGGATGGAAAAAGGTAATGGTTGCTATACCATCTACTATTGTTGTTTCTACTGAACCAAGTTGTGTTTTGTCTTGCATAATATTTTTTTTGGACACGGATTATATGGGTTTTTGGACACGGATTTGCACTGATTTTTTCTTTCTAGTACTTGGATTGCACGAATGAAGTGAAATCTGTGCTGATCCGCTTGGTCATCGTTTAATCCGTGTCTCAGTCTTGATTAATCTTTTTCACCATAGTCAATATCGTTGCAATAGCCACTGTCTCACCTGTTTCGTCATATACATCTACTAAAAATTTGACAATACCTTTTGCTATATCTTCTTCTGATTTTTTTTCTTGATCTACTTTTTCTTTAACTGTAAGTTTTACACCAATCGTCATACCAGGATAAACGGGTTTTACAAAACGACATTCCTCTAAACCATAATTGAGTAAAACAGGACCTTTTTTAGGATCGACAAACAAACCAGCTGCTTTGGCTAAAACAAAATAACCGTGTGCTACTCGTTGTTCGAAGATTGTACCTTCTAAAGACGTAGCATCCATATGTGCGTAGAAGTTGTCACCACTTACATTGGCAAAGTTGGTGATGTCTGCTTCTGATACCGTATGCTTGTGTGTGATAACTGTTTCTCCAATTTCCAATTCTTCAAAGTGTTTGCGGAATGGGTGTATTGGTTTTTCGGTTTGTTTTGCACCAGGTTGGTATACGTTGGTAATTTTTGTTAAAGTAGTTGGGCTACCTTGTATGGCACAACGTTGGAGGTAGTGCATGACTCCACGTTTACCTCCCATTTCTTCGCCACCACCAGCACGACCTGGACCACCATGTACAAGCAATGGCATAGGTGAACCATGACCTGTACTTTCTTTTGCAGATTCTTCATTCAGTACTAAAATACGACCATGATGAGTTGCAGCACCCAACACATATTCTTTTGCAATATTATCGTCGGCTGTTGCGATAGAACAACAAAGCGAACCTTTTCCCATATTTGCTAATTCGATAGCATCGTCTAATGTCTTGTAAGGTATAATTGTACTTACAGGACCAAAGGCTTCGATATTATGTACATCTTGATTTTTGTATGGATCAGGTTGTAGTAAAAGGAGTGGCGATAAAAAGGCACCATCTTCTTTATTTGCACCAGTTACTTCAAAGTTATCTAAGTCGCCATATACAAGGCTAGATGTTTTTAATAACTGTTCTACTCGCTCTCGTACCTCTTCTACTTGAACTTTTCCTGCTAAGGCACCCATACGAACACCTTGTACAGCAGGATCTCCAATTGTCGTTTTAGCTAGTTGTTGACCTAATGCAATTTGGAAATCTTCTACTAAGTTTTCAGGTACAATAACACGACGTATGGCTGTACATTTTTGACCACATTTAGTCGTCATTTCTTTTCGTACTTCTTTTACAAAAAGATCGAACTCTGGAGTACCAGGTACAGCATCAGGACCAAGGACAGAACAATTCAATGAATCAGCTTCCATATTGAAAGGCACAGCTTCAGATAAAATCTTTGGTTGTGATTTTAACATTCGCCCTGTTTCTGCTGATCCTGTAAAGGTGACAATATCTTGAGAGGTTACATGGTCTAAGATGCCTCTAGCAGAACCACAGATTAATTGTAAAGATCCTTCTGGAAGAATACCTGATTTGATGATGTCTTTTACCATTGCTTCAGTAAGGTAAGAAGTAATCGTTGCAGGTTTTACGATGGCAGGTACACCCGCTAATAAGTTAACAGCCACTTTTTCGAGCATTCCCCAAATTGGGAAGTTGAAGGCATTGATGTGGATGGCAACTCCTCGTTTAGGTACCATTATATGATGACCAATAAACGAGCCTGTTTTAGAAAGGCTAGCTGCTTCACCATCTACATAATAAGCTTCGTCAGGAAATTGCTTTCTCAAACTTGCATAGGCGAAGAGCGTTCCGATACCTCCGTCAATATCAATCCAGCTATCTCCTTTTGTTGCGCCAGTCTGGTAACTGATTGGGTAGTATTTATCTTTGTTTTTATGTAAAAAAAGAGCCAATGCTTTAATCATTTGCCCTCTTTGTTGGAATGTCATTTTGCGCAATTTTTGCCCACCTTTTGTACGGGCATAATGCATCATATCTCCAAAATCGAGTCCTTTACTCGTAGCAAGTGCAATTTGTTGTCCATTGATTGCATTAAAAAGAGGTGCACCATCTCCGTCGCCGTCAATCCATTTCCCTAGGGCATAGTTTTGAAGTTTCATCTATTTATTTTTTTACGTTGAATGCCATATAAAGCATACTCTGATTAAGCAGTCATTGTTGTATCTACTAATCATTGAAGGCTCATATGAAAAATCTGATTTTTGTTTGTACAAAGTTTTAATTGGAAGTACTACAAAAATAATGATTTTGAGGCAGTTATTTAAATTTTATAATGGAATGATTTGCATTTCTTTGGCAATATTGAAGCCTTTTTGTTGGACTGTTTGTTGTGCTTTGCTGTTATCTTGTAAAACAGGATTGGTATGGTTGAAGTGAATGAAGTGTACTTTTGCTTTGTTTTGGTCGGTTAAAGTAGAAAAGACATCCATACTTTCACTAATAAAAGGGTGGGGGATTTGGCTCATGTCTCTTCCAGGAATTTCTCCATTTTCAAAGAAAGTGCCATCGAGAAAAGCGAAATCAGTTGCTTGAATTTCTTTCAAAATATCCTTGTCCCATAAGTGCCATTTATCAATGTCAGGAATAAATAGGGCTGTTTTGTTTGGTCCTTTAATCGAGAAGCCAACGGTTTCGGAAAATTCATCTCGATGAGGTACTTGTATTGGCGTGATGCTTATTTGTTCTGTGATTTGAATCGGAGTCTCTTTTTCAAGTGCTACTAATTTGATGTTTTTAAAACTAACGAGTTGGCTCCATGGGCCGTTATTGGTTAAAAAATCTTGCATGCGAGGCATGGAATAAACGGGAATATTTTTGGCTCCCATTACTTCATGTCCTAAGTGCATTAGACCTGTATAATGACCAATGTGTGCGTGTGTGAGAAAAATGCCTGCTAAATTAAATGGATTTTTAGCGTTGAGTTGTTCGAGTCGATGTAGCTGTTCTTTAAAGTCGGGTGTTGCGTCTAGTAGCCAAGTTTGATTGCTGATTGGGTCAACAACGGCTAAACAGGAAACTAATTTTTTTTCTTGTTGTCCTGACCATACTTTTTGACAACATTCTTTTTTGCAAGCTGCTTGTGGATAGCCTGCATCTTGTGCAACTCCTAGAACTATTATGTAGGGTTCGGAAGTAAATGTGTCTACGGATTTTACTTTAGTCTCCTCTTTTTGTGGACTGCAAGTAAAGATGAAAAGGAGTTGAATGAAAAGAAATATAAGTGTGTTGGATTTCATTTTTTTGTAGATTTATTTCTTGATTTCATTCCATGTTTTGTACAGACTTTCTTGCGTTGGTCGATCGGCTGGAATTTCTCGGAGTGGTTCGCAGGGTTTTAAACTTTCGTAAGCTTCCTTTGGAAGTTGTTGATACAATTGAGTACCTTTTGTTTTCCAGCCTATCATTTCATCACTTACTTGTTTGATTATTTTCCCTGGGTTGCCGACGACTAGACTTCGGTTAGGTATTTTGGTATTGGCTTTGATGAAACATAATGCTCCGATGATACATTCGTCGCCGACTTCTACATTATCCATGACCACTGCGTTCATGCCTACTAAGGTATTTCGACCAATATTGGCTCCATGTATGATGGCTCCATGTCCAATATGAGCGGCTTCTTGTAGGGTTAAGGTTATACCTGGAAACATATGTATGGTACAGTTTTCTTGTACATTGCAACCGTCTTCTATGATGATGCCTCCCCAGTCTCCTCGGATGGCGGCACCGGGGCCGATGTAGACATTTTTGCCAATAATAACATTTCCTGTTACGGCTGCTTGTGGATGGATAAATGCACTTTCATGTATGACTGGCTTGAAGCCTTTGAATTCGTAAATCATGTTTTATTAGTTTAATGCGCGCAGAGTCGCGAAGATTCTTTTATCGTGTTTTATTGCGCAAAGTCGCAGAGTCGCAAAGGTTTCTTCTATCGTATTTTATCACGTGAGTTGCAACGGTTTTCCTTCATCGTTAAGTTGCTTTTATTGATGAAGGTACGAAATGGATTGATTGTTTATTATCAATTGATTTTTGGGCTAGCGCTGCGGAATAGTGGCGACAATGGGAGCCAGACTGCTGACGGTAGGAAAGCAGGCCGAGTGAACAACGAGCTATGTAGCATAGCGACCCTTGGGTAGACCCAACAAAAAAAGGCACGGCGAAATGCCATGCCCTTTTTATATTTTTTAAATGTCTAATTAATCACTTCCCATGAAGTAAGATAATAGACGTAAAATTTCAAGGTATAACCATACTAAAGTAAATAGTAGTCCCATTCCGAAATACCACTCCATATAAGCAGGAGCATTATGACGTTCGCCTTTATCGAAGTTATCGAAATCAAGTAAAAGATTCATTGATGCGATAGCGATAATGACTAAACTAATACCGATAGCAATTGGTCCACCATCGTGTAAAAAAGGAATTGTAACACCAAAGAAATAAAGTACGATATTTACTAAGTATAAAAGCATAACTGCTCCTACAGCCATAGATACACCAGCACGGAATTTTTCGGTAACAGTGATCAAACCACTTTTGTATAGCATTAACATGGTGAATAGCAATGCAAAAGTAAGGGTAACTGCATGGAAAATAATGCCTGGAAAAAATGCCGCAGCATACATCGCCGAAATGGTTCCCGCTAAAAGTCCTTGGATACCTGCATAAATAGGTGCAAGTGTTGGAGACTTTTCAACATTTTTAGAAGTATAAAAATAAAGAATAGCACCACCAAAGATTCCACCCCACATAAATATAGGATTAGGGAACGCAAAACCGATGACAGCACCAACAAACATAACACCCATAAGGATTAATGTTTTGTTAACAGCACCAGCAACAGTCATTCTTCCCTGTTGGGTTACCATTCCTTCATCCAAAGCACCGCCTCTAAGGGTTTCTTCTTTGAACATTGGATTTTTTGATTCAGAAAACATACTCATAACTAGATATTTTAAAATTATTTTGATTTAACAGTAAATATGCATTAAATATAACGAAAATACAACAATTTCAGTTCCATTTTTTTAACAACTTCTTTATTAAACTCGCTCTATAATTGTTGCATAGCCCTGACCTACGCCAATACACATCGTAATAAGAGCGTATTTTTTATTTTGTTTGTGCAATTCGATAGCTGCAGTTTGCAAAATACGAGTACCTGACATACCAAGAGGATGACCAATCGCAATCGCTCCACCGTTTGGATTTACCCTAGGATCGTCATCAGCTAATCCAAATTCGCGGGTACAAGCCAGACTTTGGGCAGAAAAAGCTTCGTTTAGCTCTATGATATCCATGTCTTTTAGCTCTAGACCTGCCTTTGCAAGTGCTTTTTGAGAGGCTTTTACAGGACCAATACCCATAATTCGAGGTTCTACGCCTGCTACTCCAGATGAAACGATCCTTGCTAAAGGTTTTAAATCGTACTTTTTTACTCCGTCTTCAGAAGCAATGAGCATAGCAGCAGCTCCATCATTAAGACCCGAAGAGTTGCCAGCCGTCACACTACCACCTTCTTTTTTGAAAGCAGCTCGAAGTTTTGCCAATGCTTCAAGTGTTGTAGTAGGGCGAATAAATTCATCTTTTTCAAAAATGATTGGATCGGCTTTTCGTTGCGGAATGGATACTGGAACAATTTCTTCAGCTAGACGACCAGATTTTTGGGCAGCAGTAGCTTTCATTTGCGACCAATAGGCAAATTTGTCTTGATCTTCTCTGCTTATATTATATAGTGCCACTAAATTTTCGGCAGTTACTCCCATTCCATCTGTCCCATATAATTCCTTCATTTTAGGATTGACAAAGCGCCAGCCAAAACTAGAATCGTGCATTTGAGCATCGCGGCCGAATGGTTTCGAAACTTTAGAAATGACCCAAGGACCTCTGGTCATATGTTCGACTCCGCCAGCTACAAACAAATCGCCATCGCCAGTTTGGATAGCTCGATGAGCATGGATGACAGATGACATTCCAGAAGAACAAAGTCTATTGACTGTTTCGCCAGGAACATCCCAAGGTAGACCAGCGAGGAGTAAAGCCATTCTAGAAATATTTCGATTGTCTTCTCCTGCTTGGTTGGCACAACCTAGAATGACATCATCAATAGCTGCAGGATCGATTTGAGGATTTCGTTTTATTAACTCTTTGATAGGAATAGCCGCTAAGTCATCGGTACGAATAGTGGAAAGGGAACCACAAAATTTTCCGATAGGAGTTCTGATAGCATCTATTATAAAGGTATCTTTCATTGTCTACTATTATTAAATGTTTAATTTGAGTAGGCAAGTTACGAGAATTACTTTAATTGGTCTAGTAATATTTCCCAAATGTCTTCGTAAGGGAGAATTTCGATATCGGCACTTTGGTTGGCAAGGTCGAGCGGTACTTCATTCAGCAAAACTCGGTATTTTTTGGTTTGTTCAATAACAAGTTGACGTCTAAAATAAGCTTTAGGAATGGTTAGTAGCATGCGGATGAATACATTAGAGCGATAATTGTATTCTTTATCGAGGTATCGGTCTTTATATTTTGCGATGGCATCCATTCTATCGAGAATAACACCTTCTTTTTTTTGTTGCAAGAGCAGTGCTATTTGAGAAATAAGAATAGGAACATTAAGTCCACTTTTATCTTTAAAGAATGTTGGTACTTCATTGGCATAACGAGAGATACGAAATATTTTTTCTTCGTCGATATCACTAACGTTTATTTTTTTAGCTTGTATAAAGAAGTGTAGCCATGCCTCATATATCTTCCAGACTTCACGTGTACTAGCTTGTAAGGTTTTAAATTTTTTGTGAACAATGGCTTCATTAAAAATTTCCCAAGCTTTAGCATATTGTTTGGTGTGAAAACAGAGCGTAAGGTAAAGTTCTTTGTACTTGAACCAATTGAAGACACCTGGTTGTATGATAGAAAGTCCAAGAGTAATGTATTTTTCACCCTTTTCGTAAAGTTTGAGTTGAATAGAACAAGCAATTGATTGGGAGGAAATATTTATAATTGATTTTGTGTGTTTAAAGCTAAGCGTATTAATCTTATCAAGCGCTTTATCACAAACAGCAAGAGTCTTTTCGTAATCATTGATACTCATATATTTTGCTACCTGAATCATAGTTGAATGATAAATCCAGTTAGCGGAAGGATCTTGAGGCTCATAAGCTTCTAGCTCTTTAAGATAGGCAGAAGCTTTGTCGTAGACGAATGCTTTTGTTGATTTATCATTTACGTAAAGGACTATAATATTAAGGAAAAGACCTTCGATTTTTAATTCAGAACGTAGAAGATCACTACATTTATTAACAATGATATCGTATTCTTCGAACTTTTTTTGGTCACCCAACATCGCCGAAACATGTGATCTTAAAGTACGAGCAAAAAACAATTGTTCTTCAGTAAACTCGTAAGCTATGGCTGTTTTCAATCCTTTTTTAGCCATATAAATGGCATTCTTCTTTAACCCTTTTGTTAATAAGATTCTGATTAGACTACTAATTTTTTGTGTTTGCATTTTAGCTTTATAGATATCGCCATATTTACTAGACTTTACATCTATAAAGAAAATAGTATTATAAAGGCGTTCTCGCAGTGTATGTTTTAACTTATAATATGCATTACTATCAGAATTATTAGAATATAGAAAATTCTTTGCATTGGCATCATTAGAAAATTTTCCTTTCCTAATTCCATTATACAACTGCATCAACTTTGTATCAGTATCTATTGAATGGTCGATTATCTCGATTGACTTTATTTTATTCAAATTAAGCAACTCGATAAGTTCTTTTAATTTATCCATACTAGGGCGCATCATTTTATAGAACTATACTAAGGAGGAAGAATAGTTCTATGTAAGGTTTTTTAATTCTCAAAAAAAATAGAAGTACAATCCATTCATTATTGAATTGTAAAAAAATTAGAAAAGAATTAAAAAAGAGAAATATTTAAAGATAATAGGGGTAATTGTGTATTAAATAGCTTTGAGCAAATATAGTAGTTTTAAGTAAGAAATAAAAAAAATTTTAAATGGGTGTACCCCAGTAAAACCAGCATTTCGTTCTATTTTTTTTC
Source organism: Saprospiraceae bacterium (assembly GCA_020630735.1). Lineage (GTDB taxonomy): Bacteria > Bacteroidota > Bacteroidia > Chitinophagales > Saprospiraceae > JAHDIP01. Next base: position 21,721 of record JAHDIP010000064.1, read on the forward strand.
AAAATACATACAATTATTAGGGAAAGATTCTGGAGTGTGTTGTCCGTGTATAGGAGGGCATATCGATATACTTTTGTCATGTACTTAATTAATAAATAATCAATAAAATTAAAATCATGACAACATCATTCATCGCACTCTTAATTCTACTAGGCTTTTTTAATTCTGCAGACGAAGTTAACAACCTTAGCGAACAAGAACAACAAAATCTAATTGAGATAGTAATAGTAGATGATCAAGGATTATAATATAAAATCAAGCAAAAAATAGGGTAAGAAATATTATTATAAAAAATTGAAAAAGAATTAATTATAATTATATTTGCATAAAGTGAGGGTAAGAAATAGTTAGTATCTGTCATAGTTTCCTCTCTTGAATTAGTGTATATTTGCAGTAGAATCAATAAAGAAAGATTTAGAAGGTTCTAGATGATTTATAAAATTAGATACGTGTTTGTTTTTATTTTTAAAGAAAAAATTACATTTATTTTTTGTTAAAAAACATTAAGTTTACAATTAGTTTTAACAAATTGAGCACGCATTAAATTTTTGAATTTTTTTACTGGATATGTCTTTGAAAAAAAGTAGTTCTCTAAAAAAAATAAAGCTTGAAAATATGTTGAAAAATAAGTATGAAAATATTTAACAATAGACAAGTAATTTATGATTAGAATCTATTCCAGATGGTTTTAATTCCTATTCGTTTCAAAAGTAGAAAAGTATAATCGTTTTTCGGAGGTAATAAATAGGGATGTTAAGTATTTGGTTTTTAGAATTATACATTTGCATGTTTATTAAACTTGGGGTAAGAAATATAATTAGTTATAAGTAACACCTTCAAAAATCGTTTTCCATTAGATTAAAAGTAAATAAACATATAGATATGATGATTCCACAAGAACAAAAATATAATAAGTCTATAAAAATGTTGGATGTAGACTCAATCAAGGAAGAATACTACGAAGCTGATGTAGATATCATACTCGGAATGCCGTCAAAAGATTGCCGTTCATTTGGGATTTGTAAAATAGTTCCTATCGATAGCTTTAGCCCTGAAATATTAAAGCGATCTAATGCAGTAAGGGCGAAACTCGTTTTACATCCCTATAAAGACTTGGCGATTAAGTTTTATACAAGTAATATGTCTGAAATTACGAAACAAAAATATTTTGGTACTCCATTCTTCTTAGTTAATGAAACAGTGAAAACACCAGAATTTGTAAATACTATCTTAGAACGCTGTTATATTATTTACAAAGGAGAATATTCAATTACTAGAAAACAGAAGTATTACGAGGTTTCATTTAAGTCAATGTAAGAAGATTTACTCGAATAGTGTAGCAAAAACCGCCTAAAGAAAACAATCGATAGAATACTTTGTTGGTTAAAAACATTAATACAACAAATGTACACAGCGCATAAGTGCATGATACTTAGGTGAGAATTGACTAGTTATTTTCTATAGCATAATGTCTAAATTGATAATCAATATTTCTATAAGTCTGCAAGGGCTACCCTGATGATCTATCATATTAAACAAAAGCTTTGTATACTGGGTTTTATTATTAATCTATACTGAAACGGAAATGGTTTTTGGATTGTCAAACCTGAGGTCGGTATGAAAATCAGTTCGCAAAATTTTTAAAGATCCTCTTACGATGATCCTAAGATCAAAACCTTAAGTGTATTGTGAATGAAAATCAGCTAATGAGCATAACGCTCATTAGCTGATTTTCATTTCTTAAGTTTCAATTTAAAATCCTCTTCGCTATTTAACTCATCGGATCTCTCTAAGTGTTAATCAGCGAACCATTCTTTGCTTGTTCGATAAACAGTACCTTTAAATAAAGCGACTATTTTGTCTTCTTGATTTTTGATCGTTACATTATAAATACCAATTTTATAGTTCAAACTCAGTTCTTCTGCTGTCGCAGTAATTACGTCGCCTACTTTTAGCGATACTGTATGAGAGATAGAAGTTTCTATAGAAACAGCTTTTCTACCATGAGAATTAGACGCAAAAGCAAAAGCACTATCAGCAAAAGAAAAGGTGATACCACCATGCGCAATGTCAAAGCCATTAGTCATCTCTTTGCGGATGGTCATTCGAATAACAGAACGACCTGCATCTTCTTCTATTCGTTCAATCCCCAACCAATTACTAAAATCATCTTTAGCCATCATGGCATCTACAACTTTAGTTGCAAGCTCTTTTTTTGTCATCTTTATTATGTTTATTCTTAAACAACTTCTCTTTTAAAAAAGGTCAAGAAGTAGTAAATGAGGTCATTTTAGCAAGCTGAAATTGCAAGAGGCGAGATCACTATTATGTGTGTCTCGCCTCTCACAGTTCCAAAGGAACGTTCTCATCTCTCGCAGCGAAGCGAGCACAACTAAGCTTGTGGAAAAAATATCTGTTCCTCTCTCGCCATTTTACGAAGTAGGGGAGAGCAACGATAGCGATCTTCCAAATATTCGTTATGCAAACGATCCATCGTATCGACACAATGTTGGATACCTTTTTCGTCAGCCCATTTTAATAAACCTTTCGGATAGTTGACCCCTTTGGTCATAGCGGTATCAATATCCTGACGATTAGCGATATTTAAGTACAAGGCATCAGCAGCTTCATTAATTAGCATAACTAAAATGCGCCACAAAATTTGTTCGCCTAAAACAGGGTCTTTTGTAGCCTCAGGGTTTTGCACACCTTCTGCATAATCATAATAACCTTTACCAGCTTTTCTACCATGATAACCAGCTTCCGATAATCGCTTTTGTGTAAACGAAGGTTTGTATCTTGGATCGTAATAAAAAGCTTTGAAGACTGTTTCAGTAACGATATAATTTACATCATTACCGATATAATCCATCAAAGTAAATGGACCCATTCTGAAGCCACCAAGTTCTGTCATCGCCCAATCAATCGTAGGAACATCTGCAATACCTTCTTCCAATATTCTTATTGCTTCACCATAAAAAGGTCGAGCAATTCGATTGACAATAAAACCTGGCGTATCTTTGGCTTGTACCGTCAATTTTCCCCAACTGTCAATTAATGATTTAGCCCTTTGTACAACTTCATCAGAGGTTTGGATAGCAGGAATAATTTCAACCAACTTCATCAAAGGTGCAGGATTAAAAAAATGAATGCCTATTACACGAGAAGGTTGTTCACATGCAGCGGCAATAGAAGCTACGGATAAGGACGAAGTATTGGTAGCCAATATGCAATCTTCAGGAACGATATCTTCAAGCTGTTCAAAGACTGCTTTTTTTATGTCCAGATTTTCGATGATTGCTTCGATGATCATTCCACAATCTTTGTAGGAAAACATACTATCAATAAAGTAGATGCGACCAAAGATAGCTTTAGCCGTAGGATCATCTAACCGCCCTTTTTCGACTAAACGGTTGAGTATTTTTTGTAGCTTATCACTTGCACGTTGTAGTGCATCAGGATTATTGTCATAAATGAAAACTTCATGTCCAGCAGTAGCTGCTACTTGAGCAATGCCACTTCCCATTGATCCACTTCCGAGTACACCTATTTTCATACTTGATTTATTATTTAAGGATCACGAAAACAATAACTTATAAAACTTGGAGGATTTCTTTTCCGCCCATTCTTCCTCAAAAATACTCGAAAGCCAGAAGGATTCTTGCGTTTTTTGACTCGACTGAACGAAAAATAAATTGTCCAAAACGTTACAACTTATTATTTACATGATTCTAAGCATTACTATATTTTAATTATTCACCAATAAATTCAGGTTTGCGTTTTTCTAAAAAGGCCTGAACACCTTCTTTATAATCTTTTGTCATAGCAGCAGCAGATTGAAGTTGATCTTCAATGGCTAACTGTGTAGTCAGATCATTGGTCAATGAATAATTCAATGCCCGTTTAGTATAGCCGAGTCCTTTAGTTGGCAAAGCAGCTAATTTGGTAGCAATCTTCATGGTGAAGGCTTCAAAATCTTCATCAGCTACACATTTATATATCATACCCATTGTTTCCGCTTCTTTTGCAGAAACTTTGTCACCCAACATCATTAGAGCTGTTGCTCTTTGGCGTCCAATAATACGAGGTAAAAAGTAGGTGCCACCACTATCAGGAATCAATCCAATTTTGCTGAATGCTTGAATGAAGCTAGCAGACTCTTTGGCAATTGTCAGATCGCAGGCTAGTGCAATATTTGCTCCTGCACCTGCCGCTACACCATTTACTGCCGCAACAACTGGTTTTTCAATCTCACGAATAAGCTCGATCATTGGATTATAGTGCTTACTTACAATATCAGAAATTGGTGGTCCTTCTGGATCAATAATTTCTTGTAAATCTTGTCCTGCACTAAACGCTTTGCCCATTCCAGTAAGGTAAACCGCTCTTACCTCAGGATTTGTTGAACATTCTTTTAGCAATTTATTGACTGTCAATGCCATTTCTTGATTGAAACTATTGTATACATCAGGACGATTTAGTTTTATAATAGCGATGTTATTTTCAATTGAAAACAGAACACTTTCCATTTTATAAAGAGATTTGATGTGAATTAATAGATATTTATATTAAATATTTTGCAAATATACCAAATATACTTTTACTTCCATTTTAACCAATAAATTGTTATAAACTTAAAGCCACATTTCCATTCTTTTTAGGCGTTTTAGGTAGAAAAAGTACTTTTTGCATATTGCAAGTCATTAATATTTTTTCATCCTAATTGATTTATCAATAACTTGCAAGCACAAAATAAGAACTTAAAATAAAATGATTGACTGGCGAAAAACACTGATCTGTATTTGTCTTTTTTCTATTCCCTTTTTATTCAACTTACCATCATTGGTGTCTGAAGAGACAGATACTTTTCATAGTGATGTAGAATTAGAAGAGTTTCGTCAGCTCCTTGATTCCATAACGTTTATTGGCGATTATAATGGTTTGTTTGCAAGTTCTGCAAGTTGTCAGCAATGCCATGGTTATGATACCGCAATGATTGCTAGTGTTGATTTGGCTGGAAATGATATCAACTTGTTTGACGATTGGCAAGCTACGATGATGGCAAACTCAGCAAAAGATCCATTTTGGCGTGCAAAAGTGAGTCACGAAGTTTTATTATATCCAGAACATCAAGCAAAGATCGAAACCAAATGTACTTCTTGTCATGCACCACTTGGGCACTTTGAAGCCTTACATGCTGGAGCAGAGTTTTACTCGATGGCAGAAGCTCTGGTTGATACTTTCGCATTGGATGGCGTTTCTTGCTTAGCTTGTCACCAACAATCAACCGAAAATTTAGGCTTTACGCATTCAGGCGAATTACATTTTGATACAGCCAAAGTAGCTTATGGTCCCTTTATCAGTCCCTTATCAAGCCCAATGTTAAATGCGACATTATACGAACCCGTCTATAGCGAACATATTAGCGATGCTGGAATCTGTGCAGGTTGTCATACCCTAATTACACAAACTTTTGACTTTGATGGTAATATTTTAGATAACGATTTTGTAGAGCAAGCGACTTATCATGAATGGTTGAATTCAAAATATAATACAGAAGATATTAGCTGTCAAAAGTGTCATATGCCCGCTCTCGAAAAAGGAATGTTTATCTTGGTTGCAGGCTTTGATACCGAACCAAGATCTCCTTTTTATTTACATGAATTGGTCGGAGCAAATACAACGATGTTAAAACTGATGAAAGAAAATGCCGAAGCTTTAGGTATAAAAGCAACTGCCGAAGCATTTGATGAAACAATCGCTGCAACAGAAAAAATGCTGCGCAATAAAACACTTGACCTCAATATAATTTCTACAGATCGAGATGCAGATACGGCTTACTTCGAAGTATTGGTAGAAAATAAAGCAGGGCATAAATTTCCATCAGGCTATCCTGCTCGTCGAGCGTTTATCGAATTTAAAGTGACAGACGATGAAGGGAATACGCTTTTTATTTCTGGTAAGCAAGATGATACTTATGAGGTAGAAGGACAGAATCCGACTTACGAACCACATTACGATGTCATTACTTCTGAAGATGAGGTGCAAATTTATGAGTTGGTTATTGGTGATGTAAATGGTGATGTGACAACTGTCTTAGAACGAGGTGCTTTTGCTATCAAAGATAATCGTTTGGTTCCTGAAGGATTTTCTTCGACACATTATACTTATGATACAACAAAAGTAGCAGGATTGGCTTTGAATGATGATAACTTTAATAAAGATGATGCAGGACAAGAAGGGACAGGAAGTGATAAGATCGCTTATCATATTCCATTGTCTGGATACGACGGATTATTAACAGCTACTGCCAAGATTTATTACCAAGCAACGCCACCTAAATGGATGAAAGAAATGTTTGAAGATTCGACTCCTGAAATTGAAGTGTTTCGAACGATGTTTAATGAGGCAGATCGTGAACCATTTTTTATAAAAGAAACAAGTGTAGAATTAGGTTCATTTGTACATACAGAAAATTTAAACACAACTACGGCATCGTTTGTTAAACTACAAATAGAAGCAAACGGACAAATAAACATTTACTCAACGGAAAAACATGATGCCTCTATCTACTCGCTAGATGGAAAACTCATTAAAACATATACAGATCGACAAGAAGAATACACGATTACACTGCGAACAAAAGGAATATATATTATTCGATTTACTAAATCAGATGGAACAATACAAACTGAAAAAGTATTGGTTTACTAAGAGAAATGCTGTTTTA
>JAHDIP010000065.1 GCA_020630735.1 Saprospiraceae bacterium
TTCATCTGTGTCTCTATCTAATCTTCAAATCTCCGTAGCTCAAACGAGCTTTTATTTTTCCTCCAGCATTAGCTGAACCGACAAGCCCTTCTATTTCGATACTACTTCCTTTTTCAATTCTACGAGAAACATCCATATTATCCGGGCAATGTATATCGGCATAACTACCTGTAGCATCTAAGTGGTAAGCAGCATTACTATCTGTTCTAATTTTAAAATCGGCATAGCTTCCATCAAGTCGAATTTCAGTAAATCCATTTGCTACACCATCTATAGATGCACCACCATAGTTGAGGTCGAAATCTGCTGAGTTTGTTAATTTTTCTAATTCAATATCTGAATATTTAGAATCGACGACAATATCATGAACAGATTCGATGTAGATATTATCATATTTTCCTGTATTCCTAAAATTTTGTATTTCGCCTAACTTATACGTATCATATTTAGAAAAACTCCTAACTTCTTTTGCTTCATCGAGATATACTTTAGAATATTTGGAAGTGATATCTACATTTTCAGCATGGCTCATTTTCAATTTTCCGTAGGAAACCTCACCTTCTATATCTGTAGCCTTTAGGATAGTTGCATTACCATAACCGATATAAAAATCTAGCGTATTATTAACTCCTTCCATCGTGATATCTCCATACTTTATACTAATGGTTGTTTCGCCATCTATTTCATCAACCGTAGAATGACCATACTTATTTTTCAAATCTAGCTTGTTAGACTTCGGCATATACACATCATAATCAATCGAAAAATCGGAACTACTCGACCAAGATCCCCAGTTCCACCAACTTGATTTTTTAGACTCTATAGTCGTCTCTGCATTTACATAATCATTGCCGTTTGAAAAGCTAACATTAATGCGTTCAAATTCATCTTGAGCAGCTTCTTCTGAAGAAGCATTTACTGTTATTTTTACATCTATTTTCACTTTGTTTTCATTCCAAGTTTTTAAGTCAATTTTACCGTAGCGGTTACTAAGACCTACTTTCCCATCTGCAGTAATATCAAATTCTTTATTAATTGTCTTTACAAACTCTTTTTTTATTTTGGTTTGTTTATCTGTAGATAATGTATTTGCTTGTACATTAAAACCCAAGCCTAAAATTAATAAAAGGGCGGTGGTGATAATGGTTAAATTTTTCATGTCATTTTTTTTTTAGAAGTTAAATAATATAACTTCAACCCATATATTAGACTCTATGTCTATTTGTTCAACTAGCGTTAGTTAGTACATTGTAAACTAATTAACTTACAATTTTGAAGGTTGTTTTCCAACAATCATTCAAAATTCTTTTTGCCTCTAGGCAACAGCTATGCTAATTCAAAAAAAACTTTTAACACTGTGTAGAAACCGTTTTAAATTGATGTTTCCTTTTCTTCTTTCTTTTCCTCTTTATGATCGATACGATTCAGAACATGTTCTAAAAGTTCTATTCTTGTTCGGTAATTTTGAATCATAGCATCAATAATACGTTCATTATTAGCTGGAGGTGATTGTTGTAATTCTTTTTCCAAATCCTTCAGTAAATCTTCAAGTTGTACCAAATCTTCATTAACCGTTTTATCTTTGTTGAAACTAGCTAATTTTTTTGTTCGACTCTGTATTTCAGCTTTAAAATATTCCTCCATTTCTGCATGTTCGGGAGATATATTGCTGAATGTATTGGCAACTTGTTGTTGACCGTTAGAAAAATAAACTCCCATTGCGGCACCTACTCCTAAAAGTAAAGCTACTGCTGCTGCCATCCGAGCAAACTTCCAAATCGCAATTCGTTTGGCAGGTTTTTGCTCTATCTTCTGTTCTATTCCTTCCCAAACTTTCATACGAGGCGCTGCCTTATCGAAAGCATCCCGATTGTCGGAAATAAAACGTTCTAAATTATCTTTTTGCATTCGTTTATCTTTGTGTTAAGGTCTCTGACAATAATTCTTTCAATTTTCTTTTGGCTCTACTATATTGTGATTTTGAGGTAGCTTCTGAAATATTTAATATTTCTGCAATTTCGCCATGATCATATCCTTCCATCATATAAAGAGAAAAGACAATTCGATAACCATCTGGCAGTTGGTAGATTGCTTCATGCACCGCTTCAACATTAAGTCGTACAGTAGGTTCCTCTTCTGGAACGATTGAAAGTTTATAATCGTCGTTTAATTCTTGAAATTCTAGTCGTTTTTTCTTCATAAAATTGATGCAATTATTCACAACGATTCGTTTTATCCAAGCACCTATGGACGACTGAAATCGAAACGTATCTATTTTAGCGAATATATTGACAAAGGAATTCTGAAGAATATCTTCTGCATCCAATTCATTTCGCACCATTCTCAAACAAATATTATACATTGCCTTTGCGTATAACTGGTACAGCTTAAACTGTGCCTGCCGACTGCCAGCTTGGCATTCTTCTACTATATCTCTATGTGTGCTGGTATAATCCAATGTACGTTTTGTTTATATTCAAAGACATAAGGAGAATAAAAGGGTTGCATGAAATTACTATTTTTTCTTTGCAAAAAGGATATTCATAACAAAAGCCCAGTAATTTGGAGAAACTACTGGGCTTTTATCAATTCAGATTATGATAATATCTTATAAAATTTAATTTTTTCGGTCAATGACCTCTGGGCTATTATCGTCGTATTGAATGCGTACTGCATTATCAATTTTTAATACTCGAACCTCTGTGCGGCGATTATATTGATGGTCAACTTCATTACAATCTACCCCATCACTACAGCGATTACGCAGTTGTCCTTCCCCCATTCCAATGGCTCTTACACGTGATGATGAAATTCCTCTTGAAGCTAAGTATTGTTTAGCTGACTCTGCTCTACGTTGAGAAAGCGTTAAGTTATAAGAAGATGAGCCTCTAGAGTCGGTATGCGCAATTAACTCAATTTGCATACTTGGGTAACGTTGCATAATATTCGCTAATTCTTCCAATTCACTAGCAGCTCCTACTCGTATTGCCGACTTATTAAAGTCGTAATAAATCTTTTCTAATACGATTACAGAACCTGTTGTTACAGGGTTGCTAGTTACTACTGTCGTCGTTGTTCTAGTACTAGGTTCTAATGCTAAATCTGCACTCAATGGACCTGTTGGATTTTTGGCAGAAACGCTTGAAGAGGCACTCTTAAAACTCTCTTTTATCCCTGTCAAAGTATAATCACAACCGAGTGGTAAGCAGTAAGCAAACTCTCCTTTATCGTCTGCTAAAACGACTTCCTCTTTTCCGTCACAAGAGTTTTTAATTTTAACGACGGCATTCGCTATACGATTATTATTCTTTTTATTTCGAACGATACCACTTACATCTGCACAACTTCGCTTTGATAAAGGAACTTCAACAGAAGCATCGGCAATATTTCCAATAGTAGAATAAACCACTTCATTAGCCGTATAACCATCTTTTGTTACTAAAATTAGGTACTTTTTTTCTCCTGTAAAATCGTACATCGCTTCGCCATTATTATCCGAACGACGTTCAGGCTGACCAAGCGAACCTAAATCTTTTCGAACTAACTTAAAGACCAATTCATCAGAACCTTCAACAGGGACTAAAACGGCTTCATACAAATCATTACTTCCACTTACAAAACCACCATCTTTCGATTCAAAAATCCGAATATCCGCAGCATTAATTCGTTCGTTTGTCTCCGAATCAAATACAATAATTTGCGAAGTAAAGTTTTTAGGTGTTGTTGTTCCTGCAAAACCTTCTGTTACCTCAAAAACATAAATATCATCCTTCCCTTTTCCTCCAGCACGATCAGAAGCAAAGTAACCTCTTGTTCCTTCAGGATTAAGAATAAGCCCTAAATCGTCCTTTTCAGAATTCAGTGGTTTATTTAAATTCATTACACCCGCCCAAGAGCCATTCGTCTCTTCAGCCATAAAAAGATCTAAACCTCCCATTCCACCATGACCAGTAGAAGAAAAGAAAAGTGTGCCTGTACTATGGATAAACGGAAAGACCTCATTCCCTGCTGTATTAATACTTTGCCCTAAGTTTTTAGGTGCAGACCAAGAATCTCCGTTTCTTTCTACTACATACAAATCCATTCCACCATGACCACCAGGCATATCGGAAGCAAAATATAATTTACTTTCGTCAGAAGATAATGTTGGATGCGCACAAGAATACTCATCGCTATTAAAAGGTAATTCCTGTACTTCTTCCCAATCAAAGTAACTTTTAGTTGCTTCATATATTTTCAAGCGAGTTACACCTTTAGAGTCTGCTTTTTGTAACCCTCTTTTAATGTTATTCCGAGTAAAATATATGACATTCCCCGAGCGATTAAAAGAAACGGGACCTTCGTGCAAGTGCGAATTTACTTCTATCGAAAATTGACGAGGAGGAAGGGGCATTCCATTACCGTCTAATTCAGCATAAAATAATTCGAAGAAGGTTTCTCCTATTTTTTTATCGACTGCGCCGTTTTTAAAGCGAGAAGAAGCATATACGATTCCATTTTGGTAAAAAGCCGGTGAAAACTCTAATTGTTCTGTATTTACTCTATCAGTATTTTTAATAAATACATTTCCGCCCTTTTCGTATAATTTATTAGAAGATTTACTTTTGGAGGTTTGTTGTGCTTGTGTGCTCATTGCAACTAAACAAAACAGTAATGTAATAATGATGAATTGATTCCGTCTCATGTTATTTTATATTTTGAGTGGGGTCAATTAGACTTGTTAGCTGTATTATGAATGAACAAGTAGAGATTTTATTTTGAACTATTAATTTTGGCTTGTACCCGTGGCACAAAATAGTACTATCAAAAACGCAAGTAATACAAAAGCATCTATGAGTACTTTTAACGAAGTTCAAGGTAAAAATAGTCTCTTGGTGTCATTTAGTGTTTTCAGATAAAAAGTCTATTAATAAAGAAGCCATGTCTAAAGTTAATATTATTCTTATTAACGATATATAGACATGGCTTTATTTTTTGATAGCGTTTGTATTCTTTTATTTTTTTTGCCGTTTTCTACGAAATACATAAAAGGAACGACAAGCAAACTTATTTTCCTAGAAGAAACGAGGATTAATAATTTCTTCCCCTTCTGAATGTCCTAAACAAAAACGTAAAACTGCTTCAACACTTCCATTACTATAGGTTTTGATATCTGATAAGGTAATATCATACGAAAGACCAAATAAGATATCAGGCGAAACTTGCGCAGCAACCATAAGATCTAAAGATTCACCAAAACCAGTAACGGAAGAACCTCCAGTTCGATAGGTTAATCCTCCTGTATATTTATCAGAAAAGATAAGACTTAAATTAACGTCTGCATCAAAAGGACTATTATCAGCATACTTGAATAGTACTTGAGGTTGAAGATCAACGTTATCGCTTAGTTCAAATAAAACGCCCGCCATAAAGAAGTAGTGTTGTACTTCTTTTCCAATGATTCCACCAATGTCGTTGAAGTCAATATTATTTTTGATTAACCGTGGTGCAGAAAACCCAACATAAAAATTATCGCTGGTATAATAAAGGCCTGCGCCAAAATTTGGTACATACTTACTTTGTTCTCCAATGGGAATACTTCCATCAGCAGAAGAAGGTGTAATCGACACCAAATCGGAATCGTTGTAGTTGTTTTTCAAATGTCGTATAGAAGCTTGAATACCTAAAGCCAAAATACCTTGCCCTAGTCGTATACGATAAGCATACAATCCATCAACCGTAATTCGTTGAGAAATACCAATCGTATTTCGAGTTAGGTTTAGTCCTACTCCTACTCTTTTATTGAGCAAAGGCATATTAAAACTCAACATCTGAGTTTGAGGCGCACCTTTTAGTCCCATCCACTGGTTTCGTATAATTGCAGTAATGCAAGCGGCATCTCTACTACCTGCATAGCCAGCATTTAGCCCCAACTTATTGTACATAAACTGAGTGTACTGTTGTTCTTGTTGAGCAAAACAAAGCAGCACAAAAAGAGAAAACAGAGCTGTTGTAAATAACTTCTTCATTTTAATTTATTTTTATTTGGAGTAGTGTGTTTCTTAAAGAAACACACTACTTAAATTTTACATTATGCCTATCGTTCGATAATCAAGAAACCAGATTCAGGTTCTTCGCCATTTTGGAAATCAGCAATAAAGAAATAGGTACCTACAGGTAGATCTTCTCCATTGTATGTTCCTTGCCAATTATTCAAGTAAGGTTTAGAACGGTATACCTCATCTCCCCATTGATTGAAGATTGCTACTTCATTATCAGGGAAACGATCTGTAGCCAAACAAGGGATAATAAATGAATCATTTACTCCATCATTATTCGGTGTAATAATCGTCGGTATGACACATTCTGCATCTTCTACAGTGATAGAAACTCTAGCCGTCGAACAAACATCAGGACAAGTTACACTACAAAGTTCATAAGTAAATTCATCCGTTCCACCAAAGGAATTATTTGGTGTATAGGTATACTGTCCATTCCCATCGACATCTAAAGTTCCATCAGTTGGGCTATTGATGATATTCACGATATAATCAGAAGGTAATTCATCATTAGATGTTACATCTATAAGAACAGAACCGCCAAATGGAACAGTAGCAATATCTCCATTTGCAAGTGATGATAATTCAAAGTCAACAATTACAGTATCTGCAGATGTGCCACATGGTCCGTTGTCTACCGACCAAATAAAGATATTATTACCACCTTGTAAATCAAATACAACAGTGTTCGCTTGGTTTGGAGAAACAATCGTTACACCTGCATCAGGAGATGACCAAGTACCATTCGTTGCAGAAGCATCTGCCATCAAGCTAGCATCTCCTTCACCACAAGCGCTAAAGTCAGCACCAGCATATGCAATACTTCCTTCGCCGATTGTTACAATAACATCATCATTAGAAAACTCACCACAAGACACACTACTTAATGTCCATGTAAAGGTATATACGTTTCCTGGCACTAATCCACTAACCGTTGTATTAGGGTCATTAGGGTTCGTAATCACAACTCCTAAGTTTGACTGAGACATCGACTGTGACCAAGTACCTGTAGCCCCCATCAAAGGCATCTCTGCATTGAGACTTATAATCGTAACATTACATTCTTGAATATTAGCTCCAGCATTAGCCATATCTGAAGTTGCATCTACAGTAACAGATACTTCATCAGAATCATAAGCTCCACAAGCACCGTTCGAAATGGTCCACATAAAGGTATACGTTTCTCCAGTTGCTAAACCTGTAACCGATGTATTTGAGGCAGATGGATTTACAATATTCGCTACTGCACCTCCCGTTTGTGTCCAAACACCTGAACCAATCGTAGGAGCATCTGCATCAAGATTTACGGTCAAGTCATTACAAACTTGAATATCTGAACCAGCAAAAGCTTCGTTTTCTGGAATCGTATTTATTTCAACTAAGGTCGGCACAGATTGTATAGATGAACAATCATTTAATACTGCAACAGCATAAAAACTATAAGTGCCTTCTGTATATCCAGCAAAGTCCGTCATGGTAACTGATAATGCCGAAGTTGGGCCAGCTACTTGTACATTGGTAGCGGCATCGTACCAGATATACATAGCACCAGGCGTAGCAGTAGCACTTACAATTGATAAAGTCAATTCTGCGTTTGTATCGTCTATACAAATTGCTCCATTACTTTCTACTGCTGGAGGAGTTGGAGCAGGATTAACAACAACATTAACAGGGAATGAGAAAGAAGATGTACAGCCATTTGTTGTTATACTTACGGAGTAAGCTCCTGTATTAGTAGCCGTTGCGGGAAAAATAACAGGGTTGAAAACTGATGATGTAAATCCTCCTGGTCCTGTCCAAGCATACGTTGCATCGGCAATAAAAGTTGTTTGTAACTCTATCGTCCCTCCTTCACAAACAGGTGAATTACTTGATGCTAATGGTGTAACAGGAATTGCATTTACTATTACTGTTGATATTCCAGATTCGTTAGAATCACATCCATCAACATTTACTGATACAGAGTAATCGCCACCATTTAAGGTACTAACTGATGTGATCGTCAATGAAGGAACGGCAGTTGTTACTGTTCCTACTGGTGTCTCCCAAGTGTACACTACATTCGAGCCTGTATATCCTGTTGTTGTCAACATTAACAGGTCTCCTTCACATAATGGAGCAGATGTACTAATTGTAGGAGTAGTTGGAGCATCTGACACATTCACTACTGTTGTAGCAGGACTAGACGAACAATCATTTTCGTTTGTTACTACTACTGTATAAGAACCATTGTCTAAGGTCGTTCCGTTTGGTAATAATGGACTACTACTTGCCGATGTAAAACCATTTGGACCTACCCATTGGTAAACATAAGTACCATCATCTGGAGGGAAAACAGTTGCGGAAAGTAAAATATCTTCTGCACCTGTAGCACAGGCAGTTCCTGAATTACTAACAGCAGTTACAATTGGTGCAGCTTGAACATTTATAGAAGTTGTCGCTGTACCAACACATCCAACTGGATCTGTTACAGTCAATGTATAAGTACCTGCATTAGCAGATGTAGCATTAGCAATAATTGGATTTTGAACAGTTGCCATAAATCCATTAGGACCTGTCCAACTATAACTTGCACCAGCTACTGTTCCTGTATAAATCTCAATATCTTCTCCTGCACAAATAGGTCCGTTATTCGTTGGTGCTAATGAAACAGGATTGTTGATTAATACATTTACACTATTCGATTCTTCTGATTGACAACCAAAATCATCTACACATATTACCGTCCAAACTCCAGGATCGTAAGCAGTATTGCCAGCAGGTATTGTTGTCGTATTCGTTGTTGTATTTAGTAATGGATTAGAAAGTGTTCCTGCACTACTTCCGTCAGGACCAATCCATAAGTAAGAATCACAAATGGTACTAGAAGTTAAAACCAAATCGCCACCATCACAAATTGGTGAATTACTGGATATACTTGGTTGTTCTGGCTGTTCGTATACTGCTACAAATATTGTATAAGATGATAGACAACCATCTGTAGTTGTGATAGCCAACGTATAATTTCCTTGGTGAAATGTTTGTGCATTTGTAATCGTAGGAGGAAACTGACTTGTCGATGTATATCCATTAGGCCCTGTCCATTGGTAACTTGTGTAAGATGGTTGAGGGTTATCTAAAAATAAAGTAAAATCACTTCCTTCACAAACTGGATTGGGCGCTGCATAAATAAATGGTTGTACTACTGCATCTCCTGCATCAATAGTTATAGAGTTTGAGTTAGGTGAGCTACAACTTTGATCAACAATAATTACATAGTAGTTATTTTGCCCTGCATTAGAAGGGAAAGTAACAGTAGGACTTGTTGTTGTAGCCACTACAAAGTCTCCTCCACCTGGGCCAGCAGGTGCTATATCTTGATACCAGACCCAACTTGGGGCTGTACCTGCATAACCTGTATTTTCTACTAAGGTTACTGCTTCGCCTGGACAAGATGGAGTTGTCGTTGCAATAATATTTGGCGTTACCAATGTTGGACTACCAACTGTAATATTGAATGTACAAGAGCCTGTATTTCCATTCATATCAGTAATTTGATATGTAACAGAGTTCAACCCTGGGTTAAGTGTAATTGTTGGGTCAGAACCATCTGATGGGAAAGCTGTCGTTCCTATATTCGTTGGGCCAGAAACCGTATAACTTATCGTTGTAGCTGGAAACATTAGTTCAGCATATACTTGACTATTGCCTCCATCATTTACATTTATTTCTGTACCATCAAATGTTCCTGCTGGCACACAAGGATTGATACCTTGATCATCGTTATTCCAATCTCCATCATTACCAAAAGTAATTCCAGCTGTTTGGTTAGCCTGTGCAGAAATATTAATGACGCCATCAGCAGCCCAATTTAAAATAGTGGCTACAGGAATAGAGAAGGTTGTTGGAGTAAAACCACCACAACTCATACCTACGCTTGTTACACCAATTGTTGCACCATTTTCTCCAATAATGGTAAAAAATTCTGAAGCTGGATCATCAAAATCTCCTTTGATATAAACAGTCAACGTTGCATTGCCAATAGCAGGAGGTACGGTACCTGTAAAATTTAAGGCAACATCATTCGCAATAAATCCATCAATGTTTGGATGTTCTTGAAAACTTAAATTTGCTGTTCCAGAATTCATGCTATAGAAATCAGAAAAACCACAATTATCATTTACTAAATTTGGTCGTGCTAAAGAAACATCTTGAGAAGAACAACCTGGTGATGGTACTGTATAACTTGTAGGACAAACTATTGTTGGAACTTCATCATCAATTACTGTAATATTGAATGAACAATTTGCTTCATTACCTGAGCAATCTGTTGCATACATCGTTACGTTTGTCGTTCCGACAGGAAGCATTTCTGTAATGCCTGAAGGGAATGGTGTTGCAATCGGAGTTCGACTACCTCCATCTAATGTATATTCAAATACTAATCCTGATGGAGGAGTTGTGCAAGCATATGATACTGTTCCCTCTACAGTTGAGTTGGTACAAATGTTATTAATACCTTCATTATCGTTAGCCGTTCCAGGAGGATCAAATGGGATTAAGGTAATTTCGATATTACCATCTAATGCCCAAAGGTTAAATGTGCCTTGAGGGATAGTAATAGTAGTCGTTGAACTACCACACTGAGTCGGTGATAAAGCTGTCTGACCAAGGTTACTTCCATCTTCACCAAAAACGGTGAAGTATTCTGTTACTGTTGCAAACTCTGCATCAATATTATTTAAGTCTATCGTTAATGTCGCACTAGAAGTTGCTACCGTTGGAGGACCAGCTACACCGATATTTAAGACCACATTATCTACTAATGTATTTGCATCTACTGCTCCCGTTATGTTTTGAATATCAGAGCCAGTACAAGTTGTATTTCGTGCACAATCATCTGTTACAATGGGAAGATCGAATGTTACTGCTGCTGCACAGTCTCCAGCAAGCATATCTGTTCCTTCGCTTGAATTTACAAATAAATTAGAAGGACAATATTCAAATATTGGTGCGTTGATATCATCAACAGTAATTACTTGAACACCTGAAGATGTGTTTCCGCAATTGTCGGTTGCCGTCCATGTACGTGTTAGTACATAGTTATAATAATCACAATTATTTGGATCTCCATTCTGAGTTGATGATTCGTTGATTACTACATCAACATTAGAATCACAATTATCCGTTGCTGTTATATCTGTTCCTATTGTTGGAGGAGCAGGAACGTCATTACATCCTACTGTGATATCACCAGGGATACCTCCTAGTATTGGATCAGTTATATCCTGAATAAGGATCGTCTGAACATGCACTGTTGTATTTGCACAAGCATCTTGTAATGTCCATGTTCTTGTTATAATTTGATTTTGAGGACAAGCTGGCGTACCAGGAGCAATCGCATCCGCAAAGGTTGCATCAAGTGTTGGATCGCAATTATCTGCTTCGTCTGTCACATCTCCAGTAATTGATAGATCTGTCGGATTTTGCGCACAGCTAATCGTGATATCAGCAGGTACTGTAAAGGTTGGACTTGTGATATCCTCTACCATTATTACTTGTACAGCTGCGTTAGTATTTCCACAATTATCCGTTGCTGTCCATGTACGAGTAATCGTATAAGTAAAGTCAGAGCAGAAGCCTGTGCTCGTTTGTGAACTTACTTCTTCAAATTCGATCCCTACATCAGTATCACAATTATCTGTTGCCGTAATATCTGTTCCTATTGAAGGAGCAGGTGGAATAGATTCACAATTAACCGTAACAAATGCAGGCACACCTACTAACTGAGGTCCTGCTGTGTCTTGCACTAAGATCGTTTGTGTTGCAACATCTGTATTACCACAATCATCGGTTGCTGTCCATGTACGAGTAATCGTATAGTTATCGGTACAAGTACCATCGATCAAAGCTTCTTCCATTGTTACTAAAACGTCATTATCACATTCATCATTTGCAAATAAAGTAATAGCAGTTGGAACATTACTACACTCAACTGTAAGATCGGCTGGCACACCTAATAGGACAGGATCAGTTGTATCAGTTATGGAGAACGTTGATGTTGTTGTTGAGGTATTTAAACATTCATCTTGAGATGTAAAAGTTACTTCTACAGACCAGTTACAGTTATTTGATTGAACGACTGGATAAGGACCAGATATAGCCCCCGTTCCAGTACTACCATTCGAATCGATCCAACTAATGCCTACCCAAAAAACATTTCCACAACCATCAGATGTCATTGCACCAGCAATATTAGTAATCCAATTTTCTAAATTTGTTTGATCATCACCACCACCACAAGCTTCCGTAATGGAAGTTGACGTTGGAATAATTTCTGGAGAAACATTATCGACAATTGTATAAGTTGCTGCACTTGTTACAGCATTACCACAATCATCTGTTACGGTAAAGATAACTTGTTCTGATCCAGAATTTCCACAAGCTCCTACAAATCCTAAAGTAGCATATGACCAGTTTGTAGAACCAACAGAATTGTCAATTAGATCACAAGCATCTGAAGCAGATGCCCCAGCATGCGAGTTTAACCAATCGGTAAACGAAATAGAAGGACTTTCACACTCAACTGTTACATCTTGAGCAGCAATATCTATAGTAGGTGGATTTGTATCCGCAATGGTTACCACCGCAGAAGTCGTTACGGTCATTCCACAAGGATCAGAAGCAGTAAAAGTAACTGTTGTACTTCCTGTACCTGAACAACCACTATTAGCTAAACTATTAAAGTCATTAGACCAAGATACAGTTCCACAATTATCACTTGCTTCAGCACCACCATTTGTATTCAACCATGCATTTAGTTGAGGAGGATTTCCATTCCCTGTACATTCTATAGTTATATCAGCAGCAGCTACATCTATAGTAGGTGCCTCATTATCTGTAATCGTAATTGTTGCAGTAGTTGGTGTTTGATTACCGCATTGATCTTCAGCCGTGAAAGTAACTAAAATACTTCCTGTTGAACCACAGCCATCTGATGTTCCACCATAATCGTTCGAAACAGATACAGTTCCACAAGCATCCGAAACAGCACCGCCACCATTAGTAGCTAACCAGTTTGCAATTGCATTTCCAGGATCACTTGTACCGTCGCACTCTAGTGCTATATCTGTAGGAGTCGTAGTCCACACAGGCGCTACTGTATCAGAAATCGTAATAGTTGCGGTTCTTGTTGATTCGTTATCACAATCATCAGTAGCAGTAAAAGTAACGACTACTGTTCCTGTTGCGCCACAATCATCTGACAAAGCAGTATAATCATTTGTAATGGTTACACCACTACAAACATCTGTAGCAGAACCACCACCATTGTTCATCAACCAATCAGCAATTAAGCCACCTGGATCTACAGTTCCATCGCATTCTAAACTTAGATTAGAAGGATCAGCATCCCATGTAGGAGCAGTTATATCATTTATTGTAAAAGAAACAGTAAACGGTGTAGGATTTTCATTTCCACAAGCATCAGATACATAAAAATCAATATCAACGGTACCCGTATTTCCACAAGAAGTCGATTGAGAAGCATTCAAATTCCCTAGAGCAGTTGTAAGATCAGGGTCACCTCTAAAGCTTCCATTTCCAGCACTACACCCATCGGAAGGAACTGCACCTCCAGCATTATTATACCAATCAGAAAAAGCAGTATTGATATCGGCAGGTGTTGCACATGCAATAGATTGATTCATTGGAGGTACTGCAAAAGTTGGTTCTTGTGTATCTGTAACTACAAAATCAGCATCTGTTGTAGATGTAAAGCCACATAAATCAGTATAAGCAAACTCTACTGTAATAGTAGCCAAGGTTCCGCTAGCACAAGCATTCGCTAATGCATTTGCTAATGCAATAGACGGATCATCTGTTGATAAGTCTGAAGTCACTCGAACGCTCAGCGAAAGATCAGCATCAGCTGTACATACATCTGAAGCTACTGCCCCAGCACGATTTGCCAACCAAGTATTCAAGTCATTTATATTTCCAGCACCATCACACTCTACTGTAATGTCGGCAGCTCCCATCAAAATATTTGGTGGATTGCTGTCTTGCACTGTAAAGTTAATTGTAATAGCATCTGTATTACAACCATCGTCAGCCGTATAGGTTACTGTAGCAGTACCTGTAGTTCCACCACAACCACCAGTTAAACCAGAAAAATCATTTGACCAGATTACAGTATTACAATTATCATTTACAGTTAAATTATCTGACCAATTCATTATTTGAGTAATAGGGGCTGAAGGTACACCAGTACATTGAATAACAACATCTGTTGTAGTTGGCGGCGTAATCGATGGTCCACTATTATCTTGAACAGTAATAATCTGAGAATGTAAAGCTTCATTATTACATTCATCTTGTACCAACCATGTTCGAGTAATAATACTTACGATAGGACAGTTTGTATTTGTAACAGCAAGTTCTAATGCATTATCTACAATTGTTATATCTCCTCCTGCTGTACAGTCATCTTCGATATCAGCTGCTGTTACCAAGATTGCTGCTGGAATAGCGTCACACTCTACCGTTACATCTGCTACCGATGCTAAAAACGCTGCCGTAAAACTTGGAGCCGTGTCTTCTTCCATTATAACACTTTGAGTTACAGAACTACTATTACCACTTGCATCTGTTGCTGTCCATGTTCTTGTTAAAGTACCTCCAGCACAACCTGGTGCTATACCTTCGCTAAATACAACCATTGGACTCCCATCGCAATTATCTGTTGCCGTTACTGTTGGAGCAGTAGGGATATCACAAGAAACTGTAATATCGGCAGGAGCGGTCATAGCAGGAGCCATGCCATCTACAAAATCAATCTCAAAACCAATAAATGCTTCGTTTCCAAAATTATCCATCATATAGTACGTGACCGTTGCAGTTGTACCTGCATTGAACGTAGCTGTAGGTGGAATCGTACCAGGTGGATAATTATTACCCAAATTATCTTCAATAGACGAAACACTCAACTCGTCTATCATGCCTCCATTAATATTAGAGGTTACGATAACGGTCGATGGATGCCCCCAGTCAAGCGTCGCTTCACAATTATTATCCACAAAAATCGTATCAGGTCCTGTATAGGTAAAGTTAAAATTAAAACTTTGAGCTGATGATAATTGAGGAAAACAAAACAGACATGCAATCAAAGTGATAATTGTATGTTTGTATCTTCGTATTTGTTTTTCCATGTTTATGAAATTTAATTTTTTTACAATAGAATGTCTTATCTATAAGGTGACAAAACCTTTAGACTAGATATGCAGACCGCCTAAACGAATCGTAATTATCTTTAATGATTGTAGTAGTGGAGGAAAACTTCTTTTTACAGTATAAGAATGGCTCGTACTATTATACTTTGACGTATTACAGTTTTTATTGGCACCTTCTATCAAAAGTTCAGAATATAGATACCAATGAAGTAGAAGAAAGAAATAGTTCTTGGGCTTCATATAAATTAAATCGGCTTTGAAATTTTCTGGAATATTGAACAATGTTCGATATTCCTTCGACTGTATCAACAATCGTTTTGGTTATGCAAAAGTATGATATTTTTCATTAATACATTATAAAGCCATCAATTTTTCCTGTAAGACACATTACAATAACTTTACAAATGAAACGGTAATAAATGTATACATTTTGAAAATTTCAGAACATTAGTGACATAGTAAAAACTATACATACTTGAACGTGAGCTTACCTTAAAACGTTGCTATTTTATAATGTTAAAAAATGTTAAATATATTAACTATCAGATAATCAGATAAAAAGATCATATAATATGTATAAAATTAAAAATCAAATCTTTAAAAGAAAAAAGGCTGAATTCATAGAATCCAGCCTTATATGACAATTTTATGGTTGTTTTTTTTATAAAATCATTCTTCCTCTGCCTTCGAATTAGAAGAATTTAACTTTTTATCTTCGACATTTTCGTCTAAAAAATCATTTAGTTTATTCACATCGAAGTTAGACTCAATTTCGCCAAAGGCGTTGATTTTTATATCAAAGCCTTCCAAGTCTTTGTGTACTTCAGGCTTTCCTGATTTAGGTTTCTTTTTAGGCATCTTGATTTATTTTTGTTGTTTTTAAATAACTTCTGCTTTAGGAATGAGATTTAAATAAAGTATACAACTTGAGAAAATATTTTTTCGTCAAAAAAAGGCATCAAATCCGAAGTTATGCACAGCATAATGAGGCGTTTTGAGAACGCCATTTGACAGAAAAAAGATACAGTTATAATTGTATAACTTATTTTGAGCTTATCCATTAAACGGTTGCTTTTGAAAAATGTGTATATGCTTCAGATAAGCGGTTATCTACTTTTTCTTTTCCGAATAAAGCCATCATATCAAACACTGAAGGTCCCTTCATGGTACCTGTTAGTCCAACTCTTAAAATTGGAAGTACATCTCCAAAGCCAAGTTCGTGATCAGCCATAAAGGTTTTAACTTCACTTTCAATATTAACTGCTGAATAATCTTCAAGATCGCAAAGTCTAGATTGTAATTCTTCAAACAACCCTAGGCGTTCTGTTTTCCATTTTTTTCGGATTGTTTTCGGATCATATTCTTTAACGGACTCAAAGAAGTAATACCCTTTATCCAAAAATTCGGTATCCAACATCACTCGTTCTTTCATCAAGCCACAAAAAGCTGTAAGGTATTCGTCGCTAGCTTCGTACCCTTTCGCCTCTAAAGCAGGACGAAGACGCTTCGCTAATACATCATCTGCTGTTGCAATAATATATTGCTGATTAAACCATCTTGCTTTATCAAAATCAAAACGAGCACCAGCTTTTCCGATACGCTCAATAGAAAATGCTTCGCACAATTCTTCCAAAGAAAAAATCTCTTGCTCTGTGCCAGGATTCCAACCAAGAAAAGCTAGAAAATTGAGCACTGCATTTGGGTCAAAACCAAATTCATCAAAGCCAGTAAATTCATCTTTGACATCATCTCCTTTCCATGACAATGGAAATACTGGAATCCCTAAACTATCTCCATCTCGTTTGCTTAGTTTTCCTTTACCATTAGGTTTTAAAATTAAAGGTAAATGTGCAAATTTAGGCATCGTATCTTCCCAACCTAAATAACGATACAGAAGGACATGATGAGCAGTACTTGGCAACCACTCCTCTCCTCTAATCACATGAGATATTTTCATCAAATGATCATCAACAATATTTGCCATATGATAAGTAGGCATGCCATCACTTTTTAGCATAATTTTATCATCCAATTCATTGCTTTGGAAAGTAACAGTACCCCTGACCAAATCTTCAACTATAACTTCTTCATCTTTATTGATCTTTAGCCGAATGGTATAATCATCGCCACTTGCTAATCGTTTGTCTACTTCCTCTTTCGAAAGAGTCAAACTATTTTTCATTTTTTCACGAGTAAAAATGCCATATCGAAAAGTTTCTTTACGTGCTTCAAAAGTAGAACGCTGAGCCGTTAGTTCTTCAGCAGTATCAAAAGCATAATATGCATGACCGTTTTCGACTAGACGCTCAGCATACTGACGATATAAATCTTTTCGCTCTGACTGGCGATAAGGACCATATTCTCCTCCAATACCAGGACCTTCATCTAAAGTGATATTACACCATTTTAGAGCTCTTATAATGTAATCTTCTGCTCCAGCAACATATCGTGTTTGGTCGGTATCTTCGATCCGAAGGATAAAGGTTCCTCCCATTTTCTTAGCTAATAAATAATTGTACAAAGCTGTACGAACACCTCCAATATGTAAGGCTCCAGTTGGACTTGGCGCAAAACGTACCCTTAGATCACTCATTTTTATTTAATTATATATGACTAAATATTTTATTTTTTCGCCTAAAAAACAGCTAATTAGATTGTTTTTTAGTTTTTTTTCAAAAAAAATTACTTTTTAGCAGCACATTGTGACATTCAAACGTTGTCTAACAGACAATTGAACGAAATTAATCCCTAAGAAGTTCCATCTTTTAAAATGGAGCACAAAGTTAACAGAAAATCAAAGAGGTTTTCAGTTTTTTTGAACATATCTGACTACTTTGTAATGAATTAAAATTTATTACAAAATAATTGTAACCGCCCATTTCTATTAAACATAGTACTACTAAGACAATTAAACACGTCAGTATTCCAAAAAAGACCCCAATTATTATCTTAATTGTTTTAGTGAAAATATTATGTACTTAATCAAAACACCAAAATTCATACAGAATCTTTTTCCAAATTTCACTTGGAGAATTCCTACTAAAGACAAGATACTTTATCTTACATTTGATGATGGTCCAATACCTGAAGTTACTCCTTGGGTTTTAGAACAGTTAGCTCAATACAATGCAAAAGCAACCTTCTTTTGTGTGGGCGATAATGTACAGAAACACCCAGCTGTATTTAAACAAGTTATTGAAGCAGGTCATTCTGTAGGCAATCACACACACAATCATTTGAATGGTTGGACAAGTGATAACATTCCATATTTTCATAATGTACGTCATTGTGCACACTTAGTAGATTCCTTACTTTTCCGTCCTCCTTATGGAAGGCTTCGTCCAAAACAAGCACAATTTTTACAACGTCATTACCGCATTATTATGTGGGATGTATTAAGTGGAGACTTTGATCCAAAACTTTCGAATGAACAATGTTTTGATAATGTCATTCAGCATTCGAAAAATGGTTCGATTATCGTTTTCCATGATAGTTTAAAAGCAAAAGATAAATTGGAGTACGTATTACCTAAAGTACTTGAGCATTTTCATGCATTAGGATACAAATTTGAAAAACTCAACGCTTCATCAGCAAATGACCGTATTAAAAAGACGGCATAAAATAATTTTAAGGTTCATCGAAGAACCACATCCCTTTTGGCAATGTTTAGTTTTTATATATACAGAAGACCACTGTACTTGATACAGTGGCCTTTCTTTTTTAATACAATTTTGAAAAACCTTTACTCTATTTTTGTCAATGCGGTATAGCTTACTTTATACTGTTCTGCTTTTCGTAAAGCTGTTTTCACATCAGTGACTAAACCCATCGTTACATTCTGATCTACCTTTAGTGAAGTTGTCAATTGAGGATGAAGGTGGTCTGGCTTTTGAGCAACCATTGTTTTTATCGCTTGATTTAAACCTGCTTTTTTTACATAAGCATCATTGATTTGAACAACAGGTGCATTACCTAATTCTTTTTTTACAGCAGGACCAATATATATGTGATTGATCAAAGAATGATGTTCTAATTTTTCAATTTCTGATGCTTCACATAACTGTATTCTTACCATTTCCTTATTATTTCGCAATACCGTTACGACCATAAAGAAAAAAAGTAGCATAAAAATAATATCGGGTAATGCAGATGTATTTATCTTAGGTTTGGTCCGTCCTTTTTTGGTTTTGAATCTTGACATAATTTAATTTTTGTATAAGAAAAAAGTACTTCAGATAGTCAAGGTTCAGGACTTATCCTCTAGAATTATGCATAAGTTCTTTGGCAATTAATTTGTTTCAATATAATCTGTAGGTTCTGACTCAGAAATAACGAGTGGAATATAATTTCTAATCGTTCGCTGATTTTCCTTTGATAATTTATCATATGGTTTATTGAATTGAGTTAGTGCTTCGTTTTCCCAAAGTTCATTGTATACTGCTTTGAGTTCGTTATACACACCTAAGTAGGTTTCGTAAGAAGTACCTCTATCGTTTTGTATCGCAATGACAGCTCTATTGGGTTTTGAAGGAAGATCATCTCTTTTATCAGGGTTCATGATAAATTCTTTAGCTGTATCTTTCAAGCTTAAAACCTCTGCTCGTTCTCCTTCTACTAATAGTTCATTAGCAGCGTTTATTTTTACCGAAAGTACATTTTTAGATGATATGGGTGGAAGAGGATCATTTGTCCAAGGTGGCAACTTTACACTAATGCCTGCATCGACAACAATTGTAGTGGTGACCAAGAAGAAGATGAGTAATAAAAAGGCAATATCTGCCATTGAGCCTGCATTGACTTCATTGTCAAAGCGGCGCCGTTGCTTTGAAAGCTTCATGACGTTAAATTTTGTGGTTAATAAACGTATTCTTTGTTTTTCGACGGAAGGCTATTTTTTATAGCGTGCTACTTAATTAGATAGATGTAGAAAGATTGATTTTTGGTGTACGACGAAAAAATATAATTTTAAAATGGAAGTAGTGGAAAAGACATTTTGATAAACATTTATTACGTTTTCAATAATTTCAACGCATCTATAAAACAATTCATTAGATTAATGCTTTACTTTACATATGGCAAACTGGAAAAACAAATGGAAGGCACTCTGGAATCCTGATATGTATCATGGCTGGGGTAAAGAAACAAACTATTTCGAAGGATGGTATTTTAAATTTGTATCACCTGATGAGAAACAAGCTTTTGCGGTTATCCCAGGTATCTCAAAATCAGCAGATGATCCGCATGCATTTATTCAGGTCTTAGATGGTAAAAAATGTACGGCTTCTTATCACCGATTTGAGCCTAGTGATTTTATCCCTTCTCCCGATAAATTTGAAGTTCAGCTTGGAAATAATTTTTTCTCGAAAGATTATATAAAATTAGACTTAGCAGAGCTACGTGGTGAACTGCACTTCGCTAATACTACTCCTTGGCCAAAAATGTTGTATGCACCTGGCATAATGGGGTGGTTTTCTTTTGTTCCTTTTATGGAATGTTATCATGGCGTCGTGAGTCTTCATCATACGATTAGTGGTTCTTTAGACGTTTATAATAAAAAAACTGACTTCAATAAGGGCATTGGGTACATTGAAAAAGATTGGGGACAGTCTTTCCCTAGTGGTTGGATTTGGATGCAGACCAATCATTTTGATAAAGATTATCCTGTTTCTTTTATGGCTTCGGTTGCAAATATTCCTTGGTTAGGCAACTACTTTGTGGGGTATATTGTGGGGCTTTGGATTGATGGAAAGCTTTATCGTTTTGCCACGTATACAGGCGCCAAGATGCTCGCTTCCTTTGGTGACGATACTGTCAATTTAGCCTTTAAAGATCGTACACATCGTTTAGTCATTACTGGTCACAAGGCAGAAGGTGGTGATCTTGTTTCTCCAATATCTGGTCATATGACGGGAAAAGTAAACGAAAGTATGCAGGCTAAAGTAAGCATCGAACTCTATAAAAATGAGCAATTAGTTTTTTCTGGTACTGGGTCTAATGCAGGAATGGAAGTAGCTGGTGAAACGGAAAAGCTATTGACTGATAAATGGAGGAGATAGGTTTCGCCTTAAAATGAAAATGATTTTTTGGCTAGGTGGAGTACAAATGATTTGATTTTGATGCTGTTTTACGTTAATCTTATCTAAAAATCTTGACCCCAATATCTAAAATGATTACTTTGGCTTTGAAGTTGTTTTTTGATCGTTACTTATAAGCTATCAAACGATAAAAATATACAAAAATGAAGAACTCATTCGATAAATATAAAGACCAGTTTACAGAAAATAAGCTTTGGAATAAACTAAGTAAATATGCTAAAGATGCAGGACTAAAAGTGGTTTACACTTCACTACTGCTCTTTTATGCTTACAAACGAAAAGAAACGCCTGCTTGGGCTAAACGTATTGTATTAGGAACACTTGGTTATTTAATTGCTCCAATAGATATGTTACCTGATTTGACACCTATTATTGGTTATACTGATGATATAGGTATTTTGTCGTTTGGTTTGGTCGTCATTGCTGCTTATGTCAATGATGATGTAAAAACAAATGCAAGGACACGCCTAGAAAAGTGGTTTGGAAAGTTTGACGAAGATCAATTGAAAGAAGTAGAAGACCAATTGTAATATCTAATAATATACCTGCCGATATTCGGTTATCGGACATCATCAGTTGCTCTCGTTTCGTTAATTATAGTATGTAAAACAGCAATGATATCACGCTTATTTTATTCGTTATTTTTTTAATAAGAGCTTATATTTTTGTTAAATCTTTCCTTTTGTAAAAAATATTTCAATTCAAAAATTGGCTTTTGTTCTTAATTTTTGCATTTTTACGATGTAAGCAACCTTAACTGATTTGCTTACCGAAATGAATGAGCGGTTACAGAAGGCTTTTACATTTTTTACTCTTCATTTCCTTACCTATTGTGAGAAAACTACAAAACGACTTATCCACTATGACTAAATTTACTTTAGGAATGGAAAAGACATTTCTGTAATGTGCTTTCTATCCCAAGACAAAAAACTACACTAATGAAGTACAAACAATTAAATCCCGAATTATTCAAACTTAATCGGAAACGTTTTGCCAGAGAAATGAAAGTAGACTCTATAGCCATCTTTCATTCTAATGATATGATGCCACGCAACGGCGACCAATTTCATCCTTTTCGACAAAATTCAGACTTATTTTATTTGACTGGTATTGACCAAGAAGAAACTGTTTTGGTTTTATTTCCTGGTTGTGTAAAAGAAGATTATCGAGAAGTATTATTTATCAAAAAAACAAATGACCATATTGCAGTTTGGGAAGGTCATAAATATACTAAAGAAGAAGCACAAGAAACTTCTGGTATCAAAAAAGTGATTTGGTTAGAGGACATGGACGCAATCTTCAATGAATTGATTTTGCTAGCAAAACGTATCTATGTCAATTCTAATGAAAATGATCGTTTCCTTTCCGAAGTAGTCTCTCGAAATGTTCGAGAAACAAAAAAACTACAAGAACGGTATCCTGCTCACAAATATCACCGAGCACAACCGATCATGAAAAAGTTGTGCATGATCAAATCACATTATGAAATCGAAGCACTTCAAGAAGCCTGTAATATTACCAACAAAGCGTTTAGAAGAATTCTCGATTTTGTAAAACCTGGTGTGATGGAATATGAAGTGGAAGCTGAAATGATTCACGAATTTATTCGAAACCGAGCGACTGGACATGCCTATACTCCAATTATTGCTAGCGGCAAAAGTGCTTGTGTGTTGCACTATAACGAAAATAATAAAGCATGTAAAGACGGCGATATTCTGCTCATGGATTTTGGTGCGGAGTATGCCAACTATGCTGCCGACCTTACCCGTTCGATTCCTGTAAGTGGTCAGTTTACACCTCGCCAACGTGCGGTATACAACTCTGTGTTAAAGGTGATGAACAATGCTACTCAAATGTTGGTGCCTGGTACGACCTTAGAAGAATACCATAAAGAAGTGGGTAGTATGATGGAAAGCGAATTGCTTGATTTGAAACTAATTGACAAAACGGATATCAAAAATCAAAACCCTGATTGGCCTGCTTATAAAAAATATTTTATGCATGGCACTTCTCATCACCTTGGATTAGATGTGCATGATTTGTGTAATCGCTACGATCCTATTTTAGCCGGCATGGTTTTCACTTGCGAACCTGGTATTTATATCCCAGAAGAGAATTTAGGGATTCGTTTAGAAGATGATATTCTTGTAACGGATGATGGTCCTTATAACTTAATGGCTGAAATTCCTGTAGAAGTAGAAGCTATTGAGGAATTGATGAATGCAGGTGTGTTGAGTTAAATATTACAATACATAAAAACAAAAAGCCTTTCAGTATTTGCCGAAAGGCTTTTTGTTTTTCTATTTCAACTGTAGTCTTTATAATGATCCATTTTTAGATAATACAAGATTAGAGGTAGAATACATTTTACTGAGTCGAAGTTTTTTCAAACAATTGTCTACATCCCAAATATCAAAAGCGTCTTTTAAATCTTCTGAACCTAGATCGTAGCGATAAGGATGATCATTTGGAAATTTCCCTTGCAACTTAATGGTTTCACACAAAAGAATATTTCCGTTTTCCCCTTTTATCTTTGCATAAAGCTTCAAGTAATTCGAGACTGGTTTTGACTCAAATTCTTGCCATGAATCATCATAAGATTCGTTGATCTCATACATCCACCATGTTTCTACGGAGTAGGGTCCTTCGATTTCTTTTGTCCTTAATAAGTTGCTAATTCTTATTGTTTTTCTTTTTTTGGATAAGCTAACGATTCGGAATAATGCAAGGAGAGCATTAAAAAGGGTAGATACTAAAATTGCAGCTAGAAATACATTGATATATGTTTCTATTTCATAAGCTACAAAAAAGATAAATAAAGCAATAATGCCCATAAACCACATCCTGAAACTGTCAAAGGGGTGCTGTGCTGTGCAATGATACGTTTTCATACTTATTCGTTTTAGTTTTTCAAATAGCTTCTATTCTATAATAGAATTATTATTGCACTATTTCCAAAACGATCTATGAATAAGGATGAAAATTCGACGAAAGATACAGAGCTGTTTACTTCACTCTTTTTAGTAGTTCTAAAAATTCTTGTCTTCTACGGCGAGCAACAGGTACATTCATACCATCTGACATTTCTAACATCCCTTCTCGATCATATCGTTGAATGTGAGCGAAATTGATAAGGTGAGATTTATGTGGAGAGAAAAAACCATAGTTCTCTAATAATTTTCTAAAATCTCCTAAATTATAAGAACTGATAATTGCCTTTCGATCTTTAATTATTACTTTGGTACAACGCTGAATTCCTTCGCAGCGAACAATATCACTAGTCGTAATAAATTCTAAGCCTGCTGTTGTAGGTATCGCAATATTATTGTTTGCAGATCTAGGGTTTAATAAATTATGGATTAATTGAAGGTTCCGATTGTGTTGTTGTTTTTCTGAAATACTCTTTTTAGCTTGTGCTACTGCTTGGATTAATTCAGCTTCCTGAATTGGTTTGAGGATATAACCTATAGCACAAAACTTGATTGCCTCAATAGCATAGCTATCAAAGCCTGTAACAAAAATGATTTCAAAATTAAGATTTGGTAATCGACGTAATAAATCAAAACCGCTTTCCTTGGGCATAGCAACATCAAGAAAAATCAAGTCTGGTTCTTCGGCACTAATTAGACGAAAAGCATCTTCAGCCGAATTAGCCTTTGCAATGATTTCGATTTGAGGACAAAGCTCCATGAGCATATCTTCTAATAAGCCAAGTGCACTTTGTTCATCATCAACAAGTATCGCTCTAATCATTTTATTATCTTATACAAGTGCAAAGCACTTTCGTTCAATCAATTAAAAATATACGTTTACATCATTCTGGGTTCAAATTTAAGGTATCATTATAACGCTATTCCTCATAGTCATATTCTATACACTCTCTTTATTGGAATTTATTCTTCATAAAAAATGCGAATATTTACCCTTGTACCTTTTTCTTCTAATGTTGGAAACAGATCATTTATTTCTAAATTTATAGTAATATCATTCATTTTTTCCAAAATCTTAAGACGTTCACCTACTATTTGAGTCCCTCTCGACTTATAATTCCGAATAGATGCTTGTTTGATTTTTTCTGCTTTTTCCCGACCGATCCCATTATCTTCTATTAGTATCAATAATTCTCCTTCAACTTTTTGATCAATAAAGACTTTTAATAATCCTTTCCCGTTTTCTTTATTAAAAAGACCATGATTAATGGCGTTCTCAATAAAAGGTTGTAGTAGAAGAGATGGCACTTCGGTCATATAAGTATCTATATCTTCATTGACTTGAAAATCAACATCAAAAGAATCTTTAAATCGTAGCTGTTCTAATTCAATATAAATTTTTAGGAGCTTAATTTCTTCTTCTAGAAG
Organism: Saprospiraceae bacterium; assembly: GCA_020630735.1. Lineage (GTDB taxonomy): Bacteria > Bacteroidota > Bacteroidia > Chitinophagales > Saprospiraceae > JAHDIP01. The sequence goes on from JAHDIP010000065.1 coordinate 25,701, forward strand.
AATATACTTACTCTTCGATGCTTCTAAAAACAAACGCATCAAATAGGCAAATTTGGTTAGATACTTTTCCGCATCTTTGGTGTTTTTACTTCTGATTTGATAGTGGATAGCACTTAGCGCATTAAAAACAAAATGAGGATTCATTTGTGCTTGTAATGCTTGCAGTTCTAATTCTGCAAATTTTTTCTTGATTAGCCCCGCTTCTTGTTCCTCTTTTCTGACTTTATTCACCCTCCAGTTATAAAGACCAAAAATCATGCTACTAATAAGTAAGGTGGCTAAGAGCAAAAACCAATTGGTTTGCCACCAAGGTGGCTGTATTCTAAATTGTAATTTTATCTCATTTTCACTAGAGCTTCCTTCAATATCACTTGCCTTAAGTCGAAACGTATATTCGCCAGGTGACAGACCAGAATAGCGTACTTGTTGGTTTTGGGTAGTTTCCCATTTTGTATCCGCATTCTCAAGTTGGTAATGGTAATTGATTTTGCCAAAACTTTTATAAGATAGTGCCAAAAAGTTAATTTCAATTTCATTTTCTAGGTAAGATAATTGAATTAATTCTTCTTGTTTTTTTTCTTTTCCATTCACCCAAATACTTTTGAGAAAAAGTAAAGGAAGACTATTATCTACATAATTAAATGTTTTTTCAATTCTCGTTAATCCATCATCTGTACCTACAAAAATATAATCACGATTGGCAAATACTGCATTAATTTCATTAGAAACTATACCATCATTTGTTCCATACTTTTTCACCAATTTATTGTCGGAAGAATTTATACCAATTTGAACTTTTTTTAGCCCTTGATTAGTAGCCACCCAAAGTATTCTATCCTTATCCATGTAAAGATTGGATACGATATCTCCGTCTGTAGATGATACATGATTTATGTTTTTCCCATCATAATTATAAACACCATAACCATCGGTACCAACCCATACTGTATTTGAGTCATCAACAATCAATGAATTGATATTTTTATTAAATAAGTCTTTCTCAGGTAAGACAATTTCTTTTCGTTCTTTGTAACACTTAAGTCCACTACTGCTCCCTGTCCAAAGCAATCTATTTGTTCCTAAATCAATCGTATATGTTCGTCCGTCTTTCCATTTGTATATTTCATCAATTGCATTATCCTTTACTAATAATTGATAGACTCCTCCATTATTAGCTAAAAAGATAGAGTTGGACAAACTATCCCAAACAATATATTTTTGTCCTTTCAATATCATTTGTACTTCTTTATAAGGAATCGAATAAGAAGTCTTTTCTAGTGTGTATACTTCGCTTATTTTTTGGGGAACACTATTCTTTCCAAATTCTAGGACAGAAAGCTCAAGGTCTTTACTATTTGTTGCAATAAAAACTCTATCGTTGGCAATAGATAAGCTTTTACGTTGATTCAACTTAAGTTTCACTTTTTCTTGCAAAAATACATCTAGTTTATCTCCATTCAGTCGATAAACACCCCCATGATTACTACCTGCAAAAACATATTGATCATTTCCTGAGATGCTTAATATTTTTCGATTCTCTAAGTTGGGATAAATAAAATTAACAGCATTCCGAGATTGAGCAGTCAGTAAAAAAAGTCCCTTCCCCAATATTGTTATCCAGATATTACCTTCTCTATCTTGCATCGCTCTCGGTATGATAGTGCCTTTTGTCAAATTACTATAGTCTATCTTATCCAATAGATTTAGATTATTATCAAAAATAAACAAAGCCTTATTCGTTGGAATTTGAAGGGTTGAATCTGTTTTCAAAAAAACAGTACCTATTCCTTTTATTTTTTTCTCAAGAGCATCATATTCATAGATTTGTACGATACCTTCCTCGTTCCAAAAAATGACACCATCTTCACCAATAGTATAATAAGTATTCTCTTTCTTTTGAATTGTATTATATTCACCTCCCAATTTCTTTTTTATAAGTTGCCCTAAACTCGATTGTGTAGAGCTCAATATATTGCCTTCTATATCTTTTTTTATCACACTATCTTTTGTTACAGTAATCGACTCTTTATCATTAATTATCAAGTCCAATAGCGCATTTTGGGGCTTGTTATGATCTACGATTTCATTCACTGATAATGAATTACCACCAGAGACTTTAATTGTCTTATTAATATGCCCTAAAGTCAATAAATCAAAATTCTTATTCTCAATAAGATTTTTGAGATGGGTGCTTGTTCTTAAATTTGACTTGACGATATATACACTATCTTGATAGATATATGAAATAGAATTACTATATCCATATATCCATATTCGACCTTTCGAATCTTCCTCTAGGTTGAACACATCATTAGTAGGAAGACCATCTTGTACAGTGAAATTTTGAAAGGTATAGCCATCATACTTAGAAATACCTTTCTCCGTAAAAATCCAAATATATCCGTCTTTATCTTGTATTGTACCATAAGTAGCATTGGTAGGAAGACCATCTGCTGTAGAATAGTGGATATAGTTATACTCTTGTGCAACGACTGAAGGAGGTAGCACTAAGTAGATAAAGCAACTAAAAAGAGATAAATATGCGACCTTAAGATTCATGTATTTGGAATACTATACTTTATGTCTAAATGGTTTTCGGATTGCCAAATGTTTAAAGCTACAGAAAATCAAGCAATAGCAACTGATGATGATCCGATAACCGAATACGGATAGGTATATTTTTACAAATATATGAATCTTCCTTAAGTAATGCCTCAAGACAAGAGGTACAACGATG
>JAHDIP010000362.1 GCA_020630735.1 Saprospiraceae bacterium
TACTTAATAATATTTTGTCAACTTATATTCTTTATTTAAACCTCATTCCTTAACAGAATATTTTAGCTTATATAGTTGCTTTTATATATGATTTTACTAAATTTACGATTAGTGAAAAGAAATGCTGTATTTTCCGTACAAAAAAGAGCGTTTCTTTTCCGTATTACTTGCTGCTATGAAGGAACAAATATTTTAATTATTCGTACTATTAGGAGGGTAAATAATAAAACCGTTATTCATTCATTTTTTGCTTTGACCGACCTACGACGTGCTATTCTTGTTTGTCGCAAAATTTGAAATTAATATAAATCTGCTGAGCTGTTTACTTTTAAAACGATTTTTGAAAACCTCCATTAAATGGCAAAAACCTACAACTGGGGAATTATTGGTCTTGGTCATATCGCTCATAAATTTGCGCAAGACCTTCTCATTACAAAAAACGCAAGGCTACACGCTGTAGCCTCCAGATCGTTAGAGAAAGCAACCGCTTTTGCTGAACTTTACCATGTACCTCATTATTTTGGTTCTTATGAAGAAATGGTTAAGTGTCCAGATATCGATGTGATTTATATTGCAACTCCGCATACCTTCCATTGCGAACATACCTTACTTTGTCTAAAGCACCAAATTCCAGTTCTATGCGAAAAACCCTTCGCTATGAATGCAAGAGAAGTGGAAAGTATGATTGCCTTAGCTAAGGCACAAGATACCTTTCTGATGGAAGCCCTTTGGACTCGATTTTTACCTACTATCCGAAAAACATTAGAATTGATTGATAACGGTACAATTGGAAAGGTATTAACCCTTAAAGCCGATTTTGGTTACAAAGCTATTTTTGACCCTAAAAATAGAATTTTCAACCATCAATTAGGTGGTGGCTCTTTGCTCGATGTTGGTATCTATCCTATTTTTCTTTCGCTTTTATTATTTGGCAAACCGACATCTATAAAAGCTGTTACCTCTATTGGTCAAACAAATGTTGATGAAACTTGTGGTATTTTATTGCAATACCCAGGTCACAAAATGGCGATTCTTCACTCCTCTATCATAGCTGATACTGGAACCGAAGCGATTATTTGCGGTGAACGTGGAAACATCAAAATAAATACTAGATGGCATGAACCCACTAGCCTTACATTAAACCTAAAAAATAAAGAGCCTCAAGATTTTTTCTTCAATTATAGAGGAAATGGCTACGAGTATGAAATCCAAGAACTCATGAAATGTCTTGACAGAGGAATGCTTGAAAGCCTTAAAATGTCACATGATTTTAGCCTTGACCTAATCGAATTACTCGATGCCATCCGCATAGAAGCAGGTATATACTATCCAAAATTCGATTATTTTGTCCGTTCACCAAAACTAGAAGACGTTATCAAATTCTCCAACAATTAGCCAATAAATATTATTCTGACAATTAAATCCTTTTCTATTTCGTTATCCAAAACGATAGATAGCCAGCATTAGATTTGTTTTATTCGTTATTCGTTAGTATGTTTAAGGCTATTATCTTATGTAGTCTCCTATTTGATCCTAAGAAATAAACACCTAAATATTCATCAATTTTAGATCATGAGTACTTGTTATAAATTTATATCTACTTTTATTCTTTTTCTTTCTTGTTCATTACTCCTACAAGGACAGCTTCCTTCTGAACTTTTTAGAGGTCAAGAAATGGACACTACCAAAGTACTCGAAACGATTGCATTCGGTTCCTGTAATAACCAAGAGAAAACGCCCGACCTATGGCCATCTATTTGCAAAAACAAACCTAATCTTTGGATTTGGCTAGGCGATAACATCTATGCTGATACGAAAGATATGAAATTGATGAAGCGGAAGTATATGCGTGCAAAGTTTAACCCTCGCTATAAATTGATCAGAAACCAATGTCCACAAATTGGCATTTGGGACGATCATGACTTTGGTACTAATGATGGTTGTAAAACCTACCCAATGAAGAAAGAAAGTTCGAAGCTTATGCTCGATTTCTTGGATGTACCCAAAAACGCTGATGTTCGCAAACGAGATGGCATTTACCAATCATATACCATGGGTTCTGGTGATCGAAAAATTAAATTTATACTACTTGATACACGCTACTTCAGAGATCAATTTCAAAAAAGCAGTGGAAAGAAAGGCTATGTTCCTTGCGATGGTGATATGCTCGGTGAAGCGCAATGGGCTTGGCTCGAAAAAGAATTGACTAATAGCGATGCTCAAATTCATGTCATTGCATCAGGCGTTCAAGTCATTCCTAAAGAACATGTATTCGAAAAATGGGCTAACCTTCCTAAATCAAGAGAGCGTCTGTTTAATCTATTACAAAAGACAAAACCGAATAACGCAATCTTATTAAGTGGTGATCGACACATTGCCGAAATTTCTAAAATAGATTTAGCAGGACTAGACTATCCGCTCTACGAAATCACTTCTAGTGGGATGACACATACCTGGAAAGAAATCAAAAACGAACCGAATAAATACCGTGCAAGTGACCTCATCATTAAACGTAACTTTGCACTACTTCAAGTCAATTGGGATATGCAACCAATAGAACTTTGTGCCGAAATTAGAGGTATGAATAATGAACTGTTCTATCGCTATGAGCTTGTCATGAAAAAGTAATTTTTGGTATATCTATACAATCTTAAAAAAAATAATTCGTTTTTCACATAATACACAGTACATACAAAGCTTAGTAAATTACCATTGATGCTAAAACATCTAACCACTATTTTTGGTATACTATTGCTTTGTGCTCAATGTAAACCGACGGATACACCTATCTCAAGTATCCTCGATCCTTCTTACCAACTTGTTTTCGAAGATCACTTTGATAATTCTGCACTTGATACTTTATCTTGGTATACCCATAGTAAAAACCCAGCACCCTACGATAGATTACTACCAAGAGCTTCCTGCGATTTTAGCAATGCTGAAATTCTACTAGATAGAAATATTGCTTTCGAAAATGATCATCTAAAACTTAGTGCTAAAAAAGAGACCTTCAACTATAAAGGTATAGTAGATGCCAAATGTGGTGTTGTCGATAATTGCAACTTCGTTGGCTGCGATTCTTTTAATGTTTCTTTGGATTATACTTCTGCGTCTATTTCTTCTCAAAAAGGGTATAATCATGGCTACTTTGAATGCCGAGCAAAAATTCCTTCTTCAAAAGGTTTGTATCCTGTTTTTTGGTTATGGCACCATGACGAAATTGTGGTTTTCGAATTTTTTGGAACTTCTAAAAATCACTTTGTGAGTTTACATAATAAAGCAAAATATGTCACTGAAAAATTTAGAAACGTTTGGGACTATGGTTCGGACTTTCATATTTATTCTGTAGAATGGACACCTTACCAAGTAAGATGGTTTTTGGATAGAAAAATGATCAAACAAGAATTCAAATATTATGATAAAAAATCAGGAAAAGGAATTGTAGAATCGGACTATGATTCATCAATTAATTACAAAATAAACACCTCTTTCCCAGATAGTAAAGACAGATGGATGAGCCTAAACTTAAGCCTACGCGTTTATGAGTGGAGCGATCACATTCCTGATGAGTCCTTCCCTGCTCACTTTCTAATAGACTATGTAACTATTTATCAAAAAAAATAAAATCCAAGGTTATGAAAAAAATTACAGCAACAACAACATTACTCATCATTTTATCTCTATTCACCTTACCTCTTAGCGCTCAATATATTGACGGCGGCAATCAACATACCGTAATACTAAGCGCTACGGGTGATGTGTGGACAATGGGAATGAATGAGTTTGGCGAGCTTGGCGACAGTACTTTTACAAGAAAGATTTATCCTGTAAAAGTAAACGGCTTACCCAGAATCAAAACGGTCTCAAGAGGTTATAAACATACAATCGCTGTTGACATCAATCAGCAGGTTTGGACTTGGGGTTGGAATTCTTATGGACAACTTTCATCAGAAGAACCTATAAACTATAACTACCCTCAACAAGTAGCAAATCTCGATAATGTAGTCGCTGTAGAAGGCGGGCATTGGCATACCGTAGCGCTCAAAGAAAATGGCGAAGTTTGGACTTGGGGACATAATTTTTATGGTGAACTCGGCAATGGAAATCGAGAACACTCCGAGCTGCCTCAAAAAGTAATAAATGCAAAAGATATTACTCAAATTGCTTCGGTAGGATACTACACCTTAGCACTTGACAAAAACGGCGAAGTATGGGCTTGGGGCGACAACCATTATGGTCAACTTGGAGATGGAACAACAAACTTAAGTACCTCTGCTATTAAGGTAAAAGGCTTGACGGATGTCGTTCAAGTGGCAACAGGTTGGCATCATTCAATGGCATTGAAACGAGATGGAACCGTTTGGATGTGGGGCGATAATCCATACGGACAACTAGGCACAGGAGATTATGAAGATAGGTTTGTCCCAATACAGGTTGTCAACTTACCTAAAGCTAAAAAAATTGCTTGTGGCAGTTGGCATGCTATGGTCGTTTCCGAAGATGGTGAAGTTTTTACTTGGGGACGCAATGAAAATGGGATGCTTGGCAACGGGGAAGAAATTAATAATCCCTCACCACAAAAAGTAAACATTAGCAATGTAGAAGATATTGGTGCTGGTTGTTTTCAGTCTATCGCTATCAATAAAGACAAGGAAATCTGGGTCTGGGGCGAAAACTGGAATGGTCAGTTAGGGCTTGGTCATTACGACAGAATGTTAATCCCTGCAAAATCTTTAGTGAACTTCAAAAATGGCTTAACGATAGATGACAAACAAAAAAATGGTTTACATAATGAAG